>CAZCHW010000345.1:0-2466 GCA_964498375.1 uncultured Syntrophomonadaceae bacterium
CATCAAAAAAGAGTTCATAAAAATCGCCCACCTGAAACAGCAGCAATTTATCCGGATGCTGCGCTTTGATTTTCTGGTATTGTTCCATCATTGGGCTGGTTCGGCTCAATTTTACTATCCTTTCAACTTGCCGGCCAAATTCCAGGTTTTAGCTTCAAGAATTTCTACCTGGACCAGCTGACCGGTTAAAATATCCTGACCTGGAAAATGCACCAGTTTATTTGTGCGGGTTCGGCCGGTCTGCATATCCGGATTATTCTTGCTCGGTCCTTCAACCAGGACCTCGCATATCTGACCTTCAAGTTTTAAATTTTCCTCTTTACTGATCCGGTGCTGCAAGGCGTTTAAGCTCTGCAAACGTTCTTCCTTCTCTTTGTGACTGAGTTGGTCATTCATTTTCGAAGCAGCAGTATTATTACGCGGCGAATACAAAAATGAAAAGGCATTATCAAATCGTGCTTCTTCCAGCAGTAGCAGGGTTTGCGCAAAATCATCTTCGCTTTCACCGGGAAACCCAACTATAATATCTGATGTTATCGAAACTCCCGGAATTGCAGACCTGATACTTCTCAATAATTTAAGGTAATGTTCCCGGTTGTATCTGCGGTTCATCAAATCGAGAATTCTGTCACTGCCTGACTGGACAGGCAGGTGGAAGTGTTCGCAAATATTTTTTCCCCCGGCCACAGCATCAATCAAACGCGGCGAGAGATCTTTCGGGTGGGAGGTCATAAAGCGAATTCTTTCTAGCCCTTTGATTTGATCCAGTGAAGTTAATAAATCAGCAAAATCGAGATCTTCATCGAGATCGTGACCGTATGAGTTAACATTTTGACCGAGCAGAGTGATTTCAAGATGTCCGCTTGCAGCCAGTGCGCTGGCTTCAGCAAGTATATCTTCTTTGTATCGGCTCCGCTCGCGTCCCCTGACCAGGGGAACAACACAGTAAGTACAAAAATTGTTACAACCATATATTACCGGTACCCACGCTTTATAAGAGCTGGCCGGTCTTGCTTTTAATTGTTCGCGACCGGAATAATCTTCATCTATGTCAACCATGGTGCCCTCTCCTGCGAAAGCTTTTTCGACTAAAAGTGGCAGCCGAGGTAGAGCGTGTGTGCCAAAGATAAAGTTGACATGGTGAAACCGTGTTTTAATATACTGGGCTGCTTCAGCCTGCTGCGTCATGCAGCCCCCGATTCCTATAACCAGGTCACGCTTTTCTTCCTTCAGTAACTGGTACTTGCCCAATAGGGATGCTACCTTGTCTTCAGGCTTCTGGCGCACCGCACAAGTATTAATTATAATTAAATCAGCTTCCTCAGCTTGTAAAGTAGCGGCAAATCCCAGGCTTTCCAGGATCGAGCAGATTACCTCTGAGTCATGTTCGTTCATTTGGCAGCCCAGGGTTACTAAATGATAATATTTACCTTCCCCGGCCAGCGGCTTGTTCATATTGTTAAGCAACTGTCTGATCCTCTCCTGATTCCCGCTTTCCTAAAGCAATTATTGGCCGATCCTTTCCTTTGTTTCCTCTTGTTCTTCTTCCTCTTTTTTAATAATCTTGATGGCAAAATCAGGACACATATACTCGCAAAGCTTACAGCCGTTACACTGCTCGGGATCAATAAACTGAGGGCTGCCGTCTTCGCCCGGTTCGAGGTTATTTGTAGGGCAGAAAGCGAAGCAAATGCCGCAATCCTTACACCTTTCATTGTAGACTTTTAGTTTAAAGTGTTTTTTTGCCATCTGTCGCCATCATTCCTTTCCTGACTTATTATTCGTACCCTCTCCTGGCATGTATTTAAGATTACTCGTCTTCAGAATTGCCGGATCTTTTTTTGACCAGACAAACAGCAACTGACACAGCGATCAGCAGCAGGCTTATGACAAGCAACCACGGAGATATACCAGCCAGAGAGCGAATAAACCTGATGGTCAGTCCCATTGTCCCGGTCAGTATTATACTCAAGCCGATTGCTGCAAGACTGAACAATGAACCGCCAAGAAATGTGTACAACAAAAAAAGGTAAAAATTCATCTGCATGGCGCCTGCCGGGAACGAAATAAAGGTTCGGGTTACTCCCCACAATTGGGCCATAAAGATCGAAAAATTGCCGTACCTTTCCCAAAGACTTAAGATTCTTTCTGTAATCTTACCATTTTTTTTTTCCAACGGTTCGCTGTACAAAGGACGGCGGAAGTATCGTTTACCAAACCTTTTGCCGGCAAGACTGCCCAGTAATCCGAGAATATAACTGAACATGCTGCCCAAAGTAATACCAATGGTGGAGGCAATAAATATTGACCAAAAGGAGACAGTGCCTCTTAAAATCATAGTGCCTGAAGTAAGCAGCACCACGGCTGACGCAAAAGGAACTCCGGCGCTTTCAGCAAACATAGCTGCCGCTATACCCATAGCTCCATATTTTGCTACCAGCATCTCCATGATCTCATAAACAGTTT
>CAZCHW010000346.1:0-2462 GCA_964498375.1 uncultured Syntrophomonadaceae bacterium
CCTGCAGGGTAGCGGCAAGACTGTAGCTTTTCTCCGGTTCCTGGCGGAGGAAGGCAAGTATCTCAGGGCGGCGCTGGATTGCCCGGTCTATTTCCGGTTGCGACCCTGCGGTATAAGCCCCGATATTGATTAAATCCTCCATTGATTCGTAAGTCGACAACAGCCTGCGGGCCTGAACAGCCAGCTCCCGGTGCCGCTGCTCAACCAGGTTGAGCATCAGACGACTGTTGCTGGTTAATATATCAGCCGCGGGAAATTGATTCTGCGAAGCAAGCTTTCGCGACAAAACTATATGACCGTCCAGGATTGAACGGACTGCATCAGTAATAGGCTCGTTAAAGTCGTCACCATCTACCAGAACGTTGTAGAAGCCGGTTATACTGCCTCTGCCCGATGTTCCCGATCGCTCCAGAAAGCGGGCAATCAGGGCAAAAACTGAAGGAGTATAACCCTTCGCTGACGGAGGTTCGCCTACGGCCAGACCAATTTCGCGCTGAGCCATACAGAATCGGGTTACCGAGTCCATCATGAAGATTACTTTAAGACCCTGATCGCGAAAATATTCAGCGATTGTGATGGCCACCATGGCGCCCATGACCCTTTCAAGGGCTGGGCGATCGGAAGTGGAAACAACTACTACTGAACGTTTCAGCCCTTCTTCGCCAAGATCGCGTTTGATAAAATCGCCGACTTCACGGCCCCTTTCACCGATCAGAGCAATTACGTTGACATCGGAAGAGCTGTGCCGGGCTACCATGCCCAGCATGGTACTTTTACCGACCCCGCTGCCTGAAAAGATTCCTACCCTTTGCCCTTCACCACAGGTCATCAAACCATCTATAGCCTTGACCCCGGTGGTGAGGATTGAGTCAATCGGTTTTCTTTCAAGCGGGTTGGGAGGAGCATTGTTTACCGGGTATTCTTCGCCATCTCCTGCCTGAAGTGGCGGCAGGCCGCTTTCAAGCAGGTTTCCCATACCGTCGAGCACTTTGCCTTTTAGCTGGTCACTAACCCTGACGGAAAAACTTTTTCCGGTCGGTTCGACTATACAGCCCGGGGCAATTCCCTGCAGATTGCCCAGTGGCATCAGCAGAGAACATTTTTCCCTGAAGCCAACTACTTCAGCGACGAAAACGGCTCCGGTAGTCGAGTAGATTCGGCAGATTTCTCCGATAAAAGGCCTGATTCCGCTAACTTCAATCACCAGGCCAATCACCTGGCGCACCTTACCACGAACCCTTCCCCCCGGTAAAGAAGTCAGGGTAGCAAGGTAACGACCGTTGCCAGAATTAGTGCTTTCCATAAGAGCTATCCTCCTCAGCCAGTGACTCATCATCCCGGCCGGCCAGCTTAAGCAAGGTATCTTTCAACTGCTCCTGTTCTTCCTCGATCAGGTATTCAGCCACTCCGTTTTCTGATTCAATCCGGCAGCTGCCCCTGGCCAGGTTCTCATCGGTTAATATATCAAGCCGAACGATATCCCTGAATTCTTCTTTTAACTGTTCACTGAAGTCGTTGCAGGTTCGGGCATCGGCCGGGTTTACATATAGTTCAACCTGCTCACCGCCGGCCAGCAGATTCATCGTTTCCCGGACAATCGCCGTAATGGTATCCGCATCAACAGCCAACTGGGTTCGAACCAGCCGCTCCGCTACAGCTATCGACAGCTCAACAATTTTATGTTCAGAGGATGCAACAATTTCCTTCGCGCGCTGACGGGCTTCCCGCAGGTTAAGTTCAGCTTCTTGCTTAAGAGCGGCAGCTTTTTCCTTTAAAGCCCTGTATTCATCTTCAGCCCGGGCTTTACCCTGCTCATAGCCTTCGCGCATGCATCGTTCCATTTTATCTTCAAGGATCTGCTCAACCCGACGCAGATCTGCTTCTGTCGGCTCCTGCGGGGCTGGTTGTACTTCCCCGGCCCGGCCCGGATCCGGCTTGGCATCCCGAACCTGATCAGGCCGCTGTTTGTCTCCTGGTAAAGACTGTTCAGGAACTCTCTCTTCACTCCAGTAAACTTGCGCTTCACTGGTCTCAACTGCACAAACCCCGTTTCCCTGCTGTTCATCCGCAGTTTGATCGGAAACTTCCGGATCGGAATCTGCCTGATCGCTATAGGAGCACTTACCATGGACCAAAGGTTTTTTAAAAACATTTTTAAGCGATAATCGCATCATCGCCACCCCGGGAAATAATAATTTCACCGCTTTCGTCAAGTCGTCTGATTACAGCAACCACGCGCTGCTGGGCTTCCTCGACTTCACGTAATCTGACCGGACCCATAAATTCCATATTCTCCTGAAGTATTTCACCGGCCCGCTTGGAAATATTCTTAAAGATGCGGCTTTTAACCTCATCGCTGGCCCCCTTGAGAGCCATGGCAATATCATTGTTGTCAAGATCGCGCACAATTCTCTGGATTGAAGCATCATCAAGGTTGACAATGTCTTCAAAAATAAACATCT
>CAZCHW010000347.1:0-2461 GCA_964498375.1 uncultured Syntrophomonadaceae bacterium
GTTCGCTTCTCCGGCAGGGGTTGATGAGGGTTTTTATCTGCAAACTAATGCCCCCCTCTACTTTCTCTTGTTCGCTACGCTAGCAATATGCCCACTGTTAACCTGGAAAGGCGAAGGGGTAAAAGATTTGTACAGGCGGTTAAAATATTTATTGTTTGTTCTTCCCATTGCGGTTATCGGTGGCTATATGGCGGGGGTTACTACCTGGCCGGGCATACTGCTGCTGATTGTTATAATTGCTGCTTTGGCTGTGAACCTGGTGGCGCTTCGCCGTGTGCGAAAAAGGGGTTTAAGGTATAGCGGCGGCTATCTTGCCCATGTTGGACTGGCTTTACTGATGGTTGGTTTTCTCGGTTCAACTCTCTATACCCAGTCACAGGTGCTAGCTTTGCCCCGAGGTGAAACGGTTGAAGCCCTGGGATATGAATTCAGTTATCTTGGTCTGGTAGTGCAGGAGGAGAGCAATTATCCCGAAGTTCTGATCCAGTTAAGTGACAATCGACAGTATTTTGCCAGACCGAGTCTCTACATGGCCGGAAACAGGTTGATGAGATCTCCGGCGATCTATCGCAGTCTGGCCAGAGATCTTTATATCAGCCCCCTGGAAATTCAACTTGACGACAGCCGGGAAGTAGCGGTGCTTTTTATGAACCAGGCATATAAGTATCAGGATTATACACTAACTTTTACCGGTTTTCAGTTTGAGCCCCACGAAACGTCAGGAGTAATTGAAGTGGGAGCAGTGATTGAGCTGATTGCTGCGAACACCAGCCCGGAAGAATATATACCCACCATAGTTCATGATTCTCAAGGCAGTTCCAGTGACCCGGTGATCCTCCCGGAAGGAGAACAGTTACTGCTGGAGGGCATCAACGCGGATAGCGGACAAATTACGATTTCCTTACAGGAACAGGCAAGTGCCGATCGGAACGAACTGTTTATCGTCGAGGTGAAAATCAAACCTCTTATCTCCTTATTAATCATCGGTGCGGTATTATTATCTCTTGGTATGGCCATCGCTACCTGGCGCCGATTTGCTTGATCAATTTTCACTGCTATAGCTTTAGCTTATAGGTATTTTGAAATAATTTATACAGGAATTTGCTGAGCAGTTGCAGCTCTTCTGTGTTATAATATTCCCAGCAGAATAAATAATATATATCGACTTTGTTTTTTTTATCGAAGCTTGATAAAAATTTCTCAAATAAAGAATTAAGGGGTGAGAACTTGACTAAGCGCAGAAAAGAATCGTTCATTTTTCTGACACTATCATTGGCTGTTGTGCTGGTAGTTATGATTATGTATGTTAATACCGGCCCGGTTTTGAGCGCTACTCCAAGCGACGGTTGTTTAGTGTGTCACCTTGATGCTGCAGCGATGGAAGCAATGTATGAAGTCCCTCCACCTGCCGAAGGCCCAGGTTGAGGTGTGCCCGGGCCCCAGTTGGGGGGCCAGGACCTGTTTTATGTTAACCCCGATTTTATTGACACCGTTCATGGTGAGCTGGGTTGCATAACCTGTCACAGCGGTGTTAACGTGAGCAGCAAAGAGGAGGCTCATGAAGGTTTAATTGTCTACCCTTCAAAAGCAGATGCCGGATCATTATGCACGCTATGCCATACTGATGTCGGTGAAACTTATGCTACGGCAATTCACTATACAGTCGAGGGGATGAGGATCGGCCTTGAAGACTTTGGTCATCCAGGGGCAACAACAGAGGAAGGTAATGTCTTGCAGGAAGCATTTGATTCAACCTGTTATAAATGCCACACCAGTTGCGGTTCCTGCCACGTGAGCAGACCCTATGTATATACCGGAGGGTTGCACTCAGAGCACATGTTTGCGGAACGTCCCCCGATGGAAGATACTTGCTTTGGCTGCCACGGTGCCCGTACCGCCGGTGAATACATGGGTGATATCGGTTATGCCCGCGATGTCCATTTTGAAGCCGGGATGGACTGCATGGACTGCCATAGTGTAAGCAATTTTCACGGGACCGGTGGAGAAGAAAACCGCAAGTGGGATGTTGACCTGCCCACCTGTATGGATTGCCACGGCAATGTTTACGAGGAAAGTGATATCGAAGCCCACCAGGTTCATGCTGAAGATTTGATGAACTGCCAGGTCTGTCACAGTGCGGCTAATAATAATTGCTATGACTGCCATGTTCAATTTCAGGACGATGGATCAATTGCCGCCCCTCTGGGACAGTCGAGGTTGCTGTTTAAGATCGGGTTAAATCCCGACCGTGAAGGTTACCAGCCCTATAAGTACATCACGCTGAGGCATGTCCCCAGTTCCAGCCAGATGCTGGAAGGTATTGGGCTTGATGTCCCTAATTTTGATCAAATATCAAGCTGGAAATATTCGCCAACTCATAACGTTCAGCGTTCAACGATTCAGAATGAAAGCTGCGACTCCTGCCACGGAAACCAGTTTATTTTCCTGACCGAAGGTGACC
>CAZCHW010000348.1:0-2437 GCA_964498375.1 uncultured Syntrophomonadaceae bacterium
CAGGGCTCAGGGACGCTCCAAGTATGGAACCAAGCGGCCTAAGGCGTAGTAAATAAGTAAGGAGTGGATGAAAGAAAATGCCACGTAAAGGACCTGTGTCGAAACGGGAGATCCTGGCCGACCCGAAATACAACAGCAAGCTGGTTACCCGGTTTATTAACAAGCTGATGTACGACGGTCAAAGGGGTTCAGCCCAGGAAATTATCTATGATGCATTTGAAATAATCCGTGAAAAAACCGGAAAAGATCCGCAGGAAATTTTTGAAACGGCGATGCGCAATGTTTCGCCAGTGCTCGAAGTTAAGCCGCGCCGGGTTGGTGGGGCAACTTATCAGGTGCCGGTTGAGGTTAGCAGTCATCGTAAAAACATTTTAGCTATTCGCTGGGTAATCAGCTTTGCCCGTAATCGTGGTGAAAAAACAATGGCTCAGCGTTTAGCCGGTGAGCTGATGGATGCCGCCAATAGCACCGGTGGCTCGATCAAGAAAAGAGAAGATACCCACAAAATGGCTGAGGCAAACAAAGCTTTTGCCCATTACCGCTGGTAAGATCATATTCGAAGCGGTTTATAGTCAAAATATGGTTTAGGTCAGGGATATGGGTTAATCGAAGGTTATGGTTCCCATGCTGCTGACTTCCGCTTTTGGAAGGAGGGAAGAAATGAGCAAAGAGGCACAACTTAGTCAAATTAGAAATATTGGTATTGCTGCGCATATTGACGCGGGCAAAACAACTACTACAGAGAGAATTCTCTTTTATACCGGTCGTTTACACAGGCTCGGTGAAACCCATGAGGGTACCGCAACCATGGACTGGATGGCCCAGGAACAGGAAAGAGGTATCACAATTACTTCTGCCGCTACTTCCTGCCGCTGGCGCGATTTTTTAATTAACATTATCGACACGCCCGGACACGTGGACTTTACAGTTGAAGTTGAACGGTCGTTGCGTGTTCTTGATGGAATGGTGGCGATTTTTTGCGCTAAGGGTGGCGTGGAGCCCCAGTCGGAGACAGTATGGCGTCAGGCAGATCGTTATCATGTTCCCCGCCTGGCCTATATTAATAAAATGGATGCAGTTGGTGCAGACTTTTATAACGTTCTTGGCCAACTGCAGGATAGGCTTCACGCTCATGCCCTTCCTCTTCAGCTTCCTGTTGGCGCTGAAGGAGATTTTTCTGGAGTAGTTGATTTGATTACTGAACGGGCGCTCATCTATGAGGATGATTTAGGCACCCGCAGCAATGAAAGTGCTATCCCTGAGGATATGCTCGATTTGGTGGCTGAGTATCGCGAAAAAATTATTGAAGCTGCTGCCGATGCTGATGACGCCCTGATGGAAAAATATTTAAATGGTGAAGAGATCAGCTCGGATAATATTTTAAAGGCCCTGCGCAAGGCGGTGATTCATCAAAATCTGGTTCCTGTGCTTTGCGGTTCATCATATCGCAACAAAGGGGTTCAGCCGCTGTTGGATGCGGTGGTTAATTACCTGCCCTCACCGGTTGATGTAGGGGCTGTTAAAGGATTTAATCCGGACAACGGGGAAGAAGATTTTCGCCTTCCTGCCAATGATGCCCCCTTTGCAGCACTGGTTTTCAAGATTATGGTTGATCCTTTTGTCGGTAAGCTGGCCTTCGCCCGGGTCTATTCCGGCACCCTGGATAAGGGTTCGGTTGTTTACAATGCCGCCCGGCAAAAACGTCAGCGGATCGGTCGTCTCATCCGGATGCACGCGAATTTCCGTGAAGAGATCGACCGGGCAGCTACCGGCGATATTATAGCGATTATCGGACCTAAGGAAATAAGCACCGGAGACACGCTTTGCGCGTTAGACAAACACATTGTCCTGGAGAATATTACTTTTCCTGAACCGGTTATTCACGTTGCTATCGAGCCAAAAACCAAGGCCGATCAGGACAAGATGGCTGTTTCAATGCAGCAGCTTTCCGAAGAAGATCCGACTTTCCAGATCAGGACTGATCAGGATACGGGGCAAACAATTATCTCCGGTATGGGTGAGCTTCACCTGGAAATTATCGTCGATCGTTTGTTGCGTGAATTTAAAGTGCAGGCTAACGTCGGACGACCCCAGGTTGCCTATAAAGAGACTGTTCTTGAAGAAACTAAAGCTGAAGGCAAGTTTGTTCGTCAGTCCGGAGGCCGTGGTCAGTATGGCCATGTCATTATTGAAATGGGGCCGCTAGAAACCGGCGGAGGGTTTGTCTTTGAGAATAAAATTGTCGGTGGAGCGATTCCGAAGGAATTTATTCCTGCTGTTGAAGCCGGTTTAAAGGAAGCAGCTTTTAATGGTGTTTTGGCCGGTTATCCTGTTGTAGATATCAAGGTAACACTGAAAGACGGCACTTTCCACGAAGTCGATTCTTCGGAGCTGGCTTTCCGCATCGCTGCATCTAAAGCGCTGAAGACCGCCCTTT
>CAZCHW010000349.1:0-2432 GCA_964498375.1 uncultured Syntrophomonadaceae bacterium
TGGCTGCTTCAATCAGCCGGGCGTCAGCCGGAACATAATCGCCGGCTTCTACGATAATAATATCGCCCGGAACCAGACCGGCGGCGTCGATTATTTCTTCCCGGCCCGCCCGGCGCACCCTGGCCCGGGGTGCTGATAATTTCTTTAACGCTTCAAGCGCTTTTTCGGCTTTACTTTCCTGAATTAATCCCAGAGCAGCATTTAGTAACACTATAAGCAGGATTAACACCGGTTCATAAAATCCTTCACCTTCAAATGAGGCGATAAAGAAGGAGATCCCTGCAGCGATCAGCAAAATTATAATCATAGCGTCTTTAAACTGCTCAAGAAATCGTTGGAATAAAGATTTTTTTTTGCTTTCCCGGACCACATTTGCTCCCTGCCGAATTAGTCTTTCAGCCGCTTCATTCTCCTCCAGCCCTGCTTCCGGGGTTGTGGCAAATTGCTGCAAGATTTCTTCCAGTAATTTGTTGTATTCTGTCAACCGGGTCAACCTCGCTTAGTGTATGTTTTAACTGCTTAGTTAATCGAATCATATTACACTTACTGGTAAAGTCAATAGGATCATTACAACTGGTTTAAATAATAAATCTTCAGAGCGGGATAAAAAATATATTTACTTCAATAGCGGCAGGCTGTAAGATGTTAATAACGAATCTTAATTGTAGAAAGATTAATGAATAATAGGAGGCGCTTCGATGAATGAATTGTTTTGGCAGACGACCTTGCTGGTATTTTTTTACTTTTTAGCGTTCTTTATTATTGCCCAGGTAATAAAAAATAATTCAATTGTCGATATGGGTTGGGGAGCAGGTTTTGTCCTGGTTGCCTTTTACACCCTGCTTGCGCAGGGCGCGTTTGTTGAAAGAAATATACTGCTGGTTGCCCTGGTTACCATCTGGGGAGGCAGGCTGGCGTATTACATTGTCAAACGCAACTGGGGAAAGCCGGAGGATTTTCGCTACGCCAAATGGCGGCAAGAGTGGGGGCGCTTGTTGATTCCACGTGCATTTCTCCAGGTTTTTATGCTTCAGGGTTTTCTTATGCTGGTTGTTGGTTATCCGATTATTTTAGTTAATGCACATCCGCTGCCGGGGTTGAACTGGCTAGACTTTATCGGCTTACTGGTTTGGGTCATTGGTTTTATTTTTGAATCAGTCGGTGACAAACAAATGGCTGAATTTAAAAAAGACCCGGCCAACAAAGGCCGGATCATCGATATAGGCCTATGGAAGTACACCCGCCACCCCAATTACTTTGGCGAAGCGACCATGTGGTGGGGTATTTTCCTGATTGCCCTGTCAGTTCCCCAGGGGTATACTGCGATCATCAGTCCTCTGACCATAACCCTGCTGCTGCTTTTTGTGTCGGGGGTACCGCTGCTCGAAAGAAAGTATAAAGATAATCCTGAATTTCAGGAATATGCTAAAAGAACCAGCAAGTTTATCCCCTGGTTCCCAAAAAAGTCTTAGTTGCCAATAAATGCATGATCGCTTGATCAAGGGAGGATAATAATATGTTAGTCAAGTTGGTTCAACTATACATGGTTACCCTGATTGCTTTTTTTGTTATCGATATGATCTGGCTGGGCCTGGTAGCTAAAAATTTTTACCGTGAACAGATCGGTTTTATTATGGCTCCACGGGTTAACTGGCCGGCAGCAATAATATTTTACCTTTTATTTATTGCCGGGTTGCTCTACTTTGCCACCTACCCGGCCCTTGCCAGTGGTAGCCTCAGCAAGGCTTTAATATCCGGGGCATTATTTGGTTTTATCTGCTATGCAACCTACGATTTAACCAACCTGGCTACTCTTAAAAATTGGCCGCTTAAGGTTACTTTGGTCGACCTTGTCTGGGGCACTGTCCTGTGCTGCAGCCTGGCAGTTATAGGTTTTTTCTATGGACAAACAATATTTTAAGTTCCGGGAATTTACTTTTTGGTAAAAAAAGAGGCTGCTCCATTTGGGGCAGCCTCTTCAGATTATAATACCTGTTAATTTATTGTTTTTCTATTTAGTTCTTAGAGGAAGATCTCAACCAGGCTGTTTTCCTGTAACTCGGCAATGTGATCGGCAAGAATTTGCTGCAATAGCTGTTCTTCCTGCTGTGCTGCTTTGAACTGCCTTAATTCACCTTCTATTACTTCCCGAGCTTCTTCCAAACCATCCGGGTCAGTTAAATCGCCATACTGTTCCTCAAGTTGCATCAGGTAAGCTTCTATCTGTTCGTTCGGCATCGCCGATTCTTCGTCTTCCAGCATTGCGCTAAGTTCAGTGTACTCTTCAACAATCATGGTGTAGTATTCTTCTACCTCCACGAAGTCGATATCAATTGATTCCTGATCGATCACTGCCCCGGGATTTTCGCTGTAATAGTGATCAATATAACTGTCAAGGTAACTGTTAATCAGCAACTCCTGGCGAATGTCCC
>CAZCHW010000350.1:0-2401 GCA_964498375.1 uncultured Syntrophomonadaceae bacterium
TGGCATCCTGGATAATCCAGCTGTTTTTTACCGGCAAATTCTATGCAATATTTTCTTTTCTTTTCGGTCTCGGCTTCTTTATCTTTATGGAACGGACTATCAGTAAAGGGTTTGACCTGATTCGGCTATACCGGCGCCGTCTTTTTGCCCTGCTGGTGATTGGATTTGTTCATCTCTTTTTTGTCTGGAGTGGCGACATTCTTTTTACTTACGCCCTGATCGGTTTTATTCTAATTAAATTTCGTTCTAAAAGCATTCCCGCGCTGCGCCGGTGGATTATTGGCCTGTATATTACCGCCATACTACTAAACTTCCTGCTTGGCCTGATCAACGGAATTGGTGTTTATTTTGCCGGAGATTCTTATGCTTACATGATGCAGCAAATGATCGATGAAGCAGTTGCTGTTTATCTGACCGGATCCCTGACGGAACTGATTTACTTCCGGCTGTTCAACGAGGTGCCCTATGTTTTACTCAGCCTGGTGATCTGGATTCCGGCAGTGCTGGCATTTTTCCTTTGTGGTCTATACGCCGGGAAAATAAAAGTTTTTAATAATATTCCCGGGCACCTGCCCCTGCTGAGAAAAGTAAGAAATATCGGTTTGCCCGTCGGCACTTTGCTGATGTTTTTCTATTATCTTGTAGAAACCGGGTCAGTCCCGACAGGAGTGATCATTAAGCCGGCCCTGTTGTCGACAACAAATTATGCGGCATCATTATTCATCTTTCCAGCCTATGTGGCGCTGATTGTCCTGGCCCTGCAAAAAGATTTCTGGAAAAATCTGCTATCGCCTGTTGCTGCGGCCGGTCGTATGGCTCTGACCAACTACCTCTTGCAAACATTGATCTGCCTGCTTATATTTTACGGTTTTGGTTTTGGATATTATGCCGGGGTTTCGGCGGCAGCAGGGCTGATCATCACTCTGCTGATTTATCTGGTGCAAGTGTTCTGGAGCAACCTGTGGTTTAAAAAGTTTCGTTTTGGACCGTTGGAGTGGCTATGGCGTATGGTTACCTATCGACGCAGGGAAAAGCTGTTGCGTTCGTGATGTTTTTCGGTTAGCCCACTGAGCGGGAAAAAATACTTTTCAGTTTGCCGAAGAAACCGGGACCGCGGTGATCAGCTAGAACAAGCGGTTCGCCAGTCGGAACCAGCCGGTCAGCGATGGTGATAAAGTTTCGCGCTGCAGGTGCAAGGGGATTGTAAAGGACAATTGGTTTGAACTGTTTGACCGAACGGACCAGGTTATCATCTTTAACAATATGGCCCAGGGGGCTTGGCGAGACGCTGAGAAACCTTTCGGTTACATCAAGAAGACGACTGGCCACCTGTTTTGCTTCAACGCCGTTTTCAACCAGGTTAAACACAAGTTTTATATCGGGGCAGTTTTCCTTTGAGCCAAGGACCTTGATGATCGCGTATGCATCGGAGATTGAGTGAGGTTCCGGGGTGATCACTACAACCACCTGATCGGCGGCCAGGGCAAAATCAACGACATTGCGGGAAATTCCAGATCCGGTATCAATCAGGATCACGTCGGCCATTTTTTCCAGCGGCTTCAGCATCCCGACAAGCCGGCCCAGTTCATCTGATGGAAGCTCGGCCAGGGTTTGCAGTCCCGAGCCTCCAGGAATTATTTTTACCCCTTCAGGGCCTTCAGCCGTTATGTCAAGCAGGCTTAGCCCGGGATTGTCGAGCAGGGTATTAATAGTATGCTTACATTGCAACCCTAACAGGACATCGACATTGGCAGTACCCAGGTCGGCATCAATCACGTAGACTTTTAAACCCCGCAGGGCCAGAGAAATAGCTGTGTTTATTACAAAATTGGTTTTGCCGGTTCCTCCCTTGCCGCTGGTCACAGCGATTACCCGGGCTCTGGAAGTGTTCTGATTTTCTTCTGCTGCTGTAGCTGCTGTCAGATCCTCACTGCCCGGTTCTGCAGCCCAGTTTTCACCATTTCCTGTTTCATCAAATTCTTCGCCGGTTCTTTCATCAATTATGCCGGGTTTTACTGCTTCCCCAACCTGTTCTTTCATTAGTTTGCCGGGCTTAAAATAGGGAACCGACCTGGCGGGAACTTCAATCATTGCTCCGCTGTGCATATTACGGACCTGCCGGGCTGCTCGTTCTTTTAGCATGAAGGTACCAAAACCTTTCAAAGTAACTTTTTCACCTTCCTGTAAGGCTGTGTCGATCTCATTAAGCATAGTCTCAAGAACCTTCCTGATGGTTTTTGGATTCAAACCGGCTCTTAAAGAAGCACGGTTAATCAATTCCTGTTTATGCATAGGGGTGGAACCTCCGCGGTTAAAGAACTGTACCGGCCCTGCAATTATTATCGGCCGGACGGGGAAAAAATTAAATCAGGGTTATAAATTCGCCATTAAATAGTTTTAC
>CAZCHW010000351.1:0-2393 GCA_964498375.1 uncultured Syntrophomonadaceae bacterium
ATGCAGCCAATAGTGCAGCTTCTATTGCACATCCCCGATCATACTACAACCTATTGAGATTGGGATTAGCGATGTATGGGTATTATCCCGATCCAGACCTGGCAGGAAGATCAATAAACCTTAAACCTGCATCGACCTTTAAAAGCAGGGTGGTCATGGTAAAGCAGCTGCCGGCAGGAAGCGCTATAAGTTATGGTTGTACTTATAAAACTTCTGGTGAAGAGATGATCGCAACCGTGCCGGTTGGTTATGCAGACGGATACAGCCGCCTGCTTTCCAACAGGGGCAGTGTCTTGATTCGCGGCTGCAGAGCTCCGGTGGTCGGCCGGGTTTGTATGGATCACCTGATGGTAAATGTTTCAGGAATTCCCGGCGTAAAAGTAAATGATGAAGTGGTATTGTACGGCCGTCAGGGAGCTGAAATAATGACCGTAGAGGAAGTGGCCGGGCAGATCGGCATGGTAAACTATGAATTGCTTTGCGCCATCGACAAAAGAGTCTCCAGGCTCTACTACCGAACTGGCCGCTTAACCGCAATTCATGATTTTATTGAAGATTTGACCTTTGATTAATCTTCTCTGAATCGTCAGAACGGCAGGTGGTCGTTAAACCAGAGCCGGTTGTTCATCAGCTTAATAATTTCTCGAGGCAGTGTTTGCGGTACCAGCAGTGCCAGTGCATGAAGGTAAACAGCGCCGATCAAAGCGGGAATAAATAGCCGGCGAAAATGCCGCTTGATCAGGTTACGGTAATAACTTTCCGCTTCTGTGTTATTAACTTCTGCCTCTTTGATTGCCTCTATTGCCAGGTACGCGCTTTTTAACGAGTTGTAAATTCCTTCTCCTGAATAAGGTTCAACAAATCCTGCAGCGTCGCCTACCAGGATCACCCGGCCGGCGGTATTCTGACAGACAGGACCGAGAAATGGCAGTGGCCAGGATGATTTGTAATTGAGATGCCCGTTACTTCTAAAAAGTTCGGCATCTTTCTTGAGATCGCGCTGGCGGCCGAACAAGCCACCGCTTCCATAATTATATAAACAGCCCGCCCTGAAAGACCAGGCCATTCCGCCGGAAAAGGGGCGGGGGTAAAAACTGGCTTTACCGGGTGTCGAGCATATTTTTTCAATTAAAATCGATGATGCCTTTCCTTCGGCCTGGCGTTTTCTTTTACGCAGACCGGTTAGCCTAGCAGTAACACTGTAAGCGCCATCGGCACCAATGATGTAGCGGGCTGAAATTTTGCCGGTTGAGGAAGTGTCAACCTCAAGCAGGTTGTTTGCTGAACTTCCACCCTCTTTAGCTTGCAGGTTGATACCGGTCAGAGCAGTTTGATCAAGAACCTTAACCCCCCTGGCTGAAGCAACCATAAGCAGGGCAGAATCAAATTCAGTCCGATCAACCAAATAGCCACATGGTTCATTGTGCTCAGCTATGTATTCTCTCTTTCCGGTTATTACGGCAATGCTGTGTATGGGGTGAAAAACTTCTTTTTGTTTTAACAGATCGGTTGGAAGGAGATTTGCAGCCCTGGCCGAAATTAAGCCACCGCAACTTTTTGGGCGGGGAATTTTGCTTCGTTCCAGCAGCACTGTTTCCAGACCTGCTTCTGCAGCTAACAGAGCAGCCATTGCCCCGGACGGCCCGCCCCCGACGACAATCAGGTCGGCGCTCGGCGACTTAGCCGCTAATTTATACAGGCAGTATTGATAATTACTTGCGTATTTATCGATATCATGCATGGTTTTTGCCACCTTTTTCAAAAGAGCGCTTCCAGGACAGATTCAGCCCAGACGCTCCTTTTAAAGGATATGAATCTCCCGGTCTTGATCAAATTAATAGATCCGCTCTTGACGCATCTTTTTAGATAGAATAAAATTGTCCTGTGAAAAGTATAGCGCAAAAAACGTTAAGAGTCGTCATTCCAACTATAAAAAAGGGCTTAAAAAGAAAAATATCTGGCTGCCCTGATATAGGAAATTTTTAACCCAAAACCGGCTCTCAGAAGCCGGTTTAAACTTTTCATGGCGATAAAAAGAGATTTAAGCTTGCACATTGTTTGATCATTTTACTTTAAAAGGAGGTATGGCTGTGTCGACAGATTTTACTGCAGAAGTTGATCACGTAGCCCGTCTGGCCCGTCTGGATCTTGATGCTGAAGAAAAGGAATGCATGGCCGAACAACTGGAAAGCATCCTTGAAATAGCCCGCAAAATTCAAGCTCTTGATACAGAAGGTGTAGAACCGACCGCGCACGTTGTGACGCTGCCGGCCTACTTACGTGACGACCAGGTGATTGATTCTTTACCGCTCAACCGGGTTCTGCAAAATGCTCCGCGTCGACAAAAAGGGTATTTTCGTGTACACAGAACTAGCGGACGGGACGGGGCGGGG
>CAZCHW010000352.1:0-2390 GCA_964498375.1 uncultured Syntrophomonadaceae bacterium
CTGTAAAATTGCCTCCAGGTTGGTCCCCTGCCCGGAAGCAAGAACTGTCAACCGCTTCATCTGCAGATCGGCTCCTCCCGCTCTTTAGTTATTACCCCAGTTAAATTCTATTTTTTCACCAGTAAATCCTTGTTCTAGTTAAATATTACCCCTTCGTTGCCTACTTCAACCCTGCCGATCTTCACCGCATCCAGAGATCTTTCCCTGAAAAACGAACAGAGCGCGTCAGCTTCACTTTCCCCGGCAGCAAGAACAAAGCCGATCCCCATGTTAAAGACTCTGTACATTTCATCACGCCGGACCGGGCCCAGCTCTTCAATCAGTTTAAAGATAGACGGAACAAGCCATGCCGAGCTGTCAATCACAGCAGTTAGACCTTTTGGCATGATCCGCGTCAGGTTACCCGGCAAACCACCCCCGGTTATGTGCGCCATCCCCCGGATCTTATAACGCTTCAACGCTTCCAGGACAGGCTTGACATAAATCCTGGTCGGTTTAAGCAGTTCTTCAGCCAGGGTACCGCCAAGAACCGGTTGAAAATCTGTCAGGATTAGCTGTGCTTCTTCGAGTAATACTTTTCGGGCCAGCGATAAACCGTTGCTGTGAATTCCGGTCGAGGGCAGACCGATCAGGATATCGCCTTTGGCAATTGTCCGGCCATCTATAATTTTTGCCTGATCAACCAACCCAACTGCAAAGCCGGCCAGATCGTACTCACCTGCAGCATAAAAACCGGGCATTTCCGCCATTTCTCCACCTAAAAGGGCACACCCGGCCTGTCGACACCCTTCTGCAACACCGGCTACCACAGCTTCCACCTGGTCTGGATTTAACTTACCGACAGCAAGGTAATCAAGAAAAAAGAGCGGTTCTGCTCCCTGGACCAGGATATCATTAACACACATCGCCACACAGTCAATGCCTACTGAGTTATGTTTATCGACGGCAAAAGCAAGTTTTAACTTTGTTCCCACCCCGTCACAACCGGAAACCAGCACAGGCTCCCTGACGTTTTTCAAATCCGGTGCAAAAAGCCCGCCAAAACCGCCCAGTTCATGCAACACCCCTGGTCGGAAAGTAGAGCGGGCCAGTCCCTTGATCCGTTCTACCGCCATTTCACCGGCATCAATATCCACTCCGGCCTGGCGATAATCTAAACTATCACTCATCTTAAACACCCTTTCTGAATTAAAAAACCCGGCACTCATCACTGAGTGCCGGGTGGCATCACTTAGAAGAAGAGCGGCGCAAATACAAGCGCAACAATACTCATCAACTTGATTAAAATATTAAGCGAAGGTCCGGCAGTATCTTTGAAAGGATCGCCTACCGTATCGCCAACCACCGCAGCTTTGTGAGCATCACTGCCCTTGCCGCCGTGGCTACCGGCTTCAATATATTTCTTGGCATTGTCCCAGGCGCCGCCGGCATTGGCCATGTTGATCGCCTGCAATACTCCGGTGACCAGCGCACCGGCCAGCAGTCCGCCAAGCGCTTCTTTACCGAGAAAGGGAATCAGCCCGACTGCCAGCGGTACTACTACCGCCATCAGGCCGGGTATAACCATCTCGCGCAGGGCTGCTTTAGTGCTGATATCAACGCAACGGGCGTACTCGGGGCGCGCTTTGCCTTCCATCAGCCCCGGAATTTCTTTAAACTGGCGGCGAATTTCTTCGATCAGCGAGAAGGCTGCATTGCCAACCGCTTCCATAGTCCGTGAAGTAAAGAAGTAAGTGAGCATACCACCAATCAGTAATCCGGAAATTACTTTGGCGCTGGTAACATCAATTACGCTCAGTCCAGCCACCTGGGCATAAGCGGTAAAGAGGGCCAGTGCCGTTAAAGCAGCTGAACCGATTGCAAAACCTTTACCGATTGCCGCTGTCGTATTGCCAAGTGAGTCAAGCTGGTCGGTTATTTTGCGCACTTCCGGCTCCAGTTCGGCCATTTCGGCAATCCCGCCGGCGTTATCGGCTACCGGTCCATAGGCATCTACAGCAACAGTCATTCCCACAGTGGCAAGCATGCCGACCGCTGAAATGGCAATGCCGTAAATACCGGCTACTGAATAGGATACCAGAATCGCTGCTACAATTGTTAAAATCGGGAAAACGGTACTCTTCATCCCCACTGCAAGGCCGCTGATAATGTTGGTCGCCGGGCCAGTCAGTGAAGCATGGGCAATATCTTTTACCGGTTTGTAATGATCGGATGTATAATACTCAGTGATCCGGCCAATAACAACCCCGGCCAGCAACCCGGAAACAACAGCAAAAAACGGGCCGTAATCAGGGAAAACACCCTGGGCCACATAGGAGCGGACGATGAAAAAGGCTACGATCAGAACAACCAGGGCACTGATCCAGATTCCCCTTTCAAGGACTGCCCCC
>CAZCHW010000353.1:0-2387 GCA_964498375.1 uncultured Syntrophomonadaceae bacterium
CGCACCTGCTGGGCCACATGGTAATGCCTTTCACCTACTACCTGGGGGGTGAGCATTTTTGACCATGAACGCAGTGGATCCACTGCCGGATATAAACCTTCGCTGGCTCTTTTACGCGATAAAATGATTGATGCTGAAAGGTGGGCAAAGGTATGTGTAGCCGAGGGATCGGTAAAATCATCAGCGGGAACATAAACAGCCTGAATTGATGTAATTGCCCCGGTGGCTGTGTTGGAAATTCGTTCCTGTAGTTCAGCAATTTCAGTAGACAGGGTAGGCTGGTAGCCAACCCGTGAAGGCATCTTGCCAAGCAAACCGGACATTTCCGAACCGGCCTGTACAAAACGGAATATGTTATCAATCAGCAACAGGACATCCTGACGCGCTTCATCTCGGAAATATTCAGCCATGGTCAAAGCAGAATGTCCAACCAGGTAACGCGCGCCGGGTGGTTCGTTCATCTGTCCGAAAATCATCACCGTATTATCAAGTACCCCTGCATCCTGTATATCGCGGTAAAGTTCTTCTGCTTCACGCGACCGCTCGCCGATCCCGCAAAATATACTTACCCCTTCGTGCTTACCGACCGTATTATTAATCAGTTCGGTGATTAATACAGTTTTACCGACTCCGGCTCCGCCAAATAAACCGGCTTTACCACCACGTTCCAGCGGGGTAAGCAAATCGATTGCCTTGATACCGGTTTCAAATATTTCCTGGTTGGTAACCCGGCGCGATATAGACGCAGGAACCTGGTGAATTCCCCTTACCTGGACATCCTTTAGCGGATCTTTGTCATCGATAGTTTCACCAAGAACGTTAAACATCCGGCCCAGCACCTGATTACCCACAGGCACGGTGATCATACCACCACTGTCAAGAACAGGGTCGCCTCTTTTCAAGCCCCTGGTTGGTGATAATGCAATTCCACGCGCCAGACCACTACCCTGGTGCGATACCACTTCCAAGACTATTTCCCCGCTGGGGCCGGCTTGAAGCATGTTATGCAAAAGCGGTAAATTATTGTCGGGAAAAGCAACATCAACAATACTACCTCTGATAGCTACAACTGTGCCCCTGTTTTCCTGATTGTTCTTATTGTCTGCCACTATTCAATACTCCTTATTTAACTCATCCAGCACTAATTTTACTTACATTGCTTAATACTAAATATATTAGCTAAAACATGCAAATATCCTTTATTCGATTGCTAAGACAGGATACGGCATTATTTCCAGAATCGGATAATCGGGCCTGACCTTCCCTCTTCAGACAATATGTTCCAATAAATTTTCTATAAAAAATTTTGTGAAAACTGTTGACAGAAACAGAGGCCCATGGTATTATACTTTTACCAGGTTCCGAGAGACTGAAAGTTGAACCAAGCTCGAATCAAGAGGATTACCGGAAGACAAGAAGGGCGCCAGCCCTGATTGAAAACCGGAACAGTCCGGGAGAGTCGGGCGGCTGAAAGGGACGGCAGCAGAAAGGCAAGGGGACGGGTTAAACTGAAGCCAAGCCGGGAAGCGTCGGAAACCTCAGCACAGAATCTGCAAGAACCGGTCGGAGGTCCGAGGAAGTCGTCTGTAGGGGCGAATGACAACGACTGCAGATGGTCGGGGAAAAAGATTCTGAGGGAGAAACCACAGGTCTGTTGGAGCCTGGCTTTATTATGTACTTTTCTTTTTAATACTCAACTATTTTATAGATGCTTATTTCTTAGCTTTACTCTATCTAGTTTTTTAAATCGCGGCAGTAGTTTTCATGAGGCCAATCATAATTAGTTCAATTGATTGCCCTGCAATTACCCGGTAAGCCAATAAATAATCGGATTTTTGCAGTATAAACTTATGAATCAACACCCCCCTGAGATCACCCTTCTTTTCAACACCGAGCCACGGGAATGAAACCATCTCATTAACAGCATCACCCAAATCTTGAAGACTCAGTCAAAGCTGATTTCTATAAAATGGAGGTCCATCCCCACATAAAGGGGTAAGGCCCAGCGGCCATCAGGCCTTATAGCATTTGTGCTATAAAAAAACTCTTCGGGCGGCATAATGCCTGTTGCTGAAATTCTACTTGTCTCATTAAGGTTACTGTCAAGCAGGGCAAAGTATCCCCGGTTATCTATGCCCCGGCCTTTAAAGAGCATCAGGCCATGATCGTCCAGAATATAACCTGCCGGCAGATAATCATTGCCTTCCAGGAGCACGGCGCCGCTTTGCCTCTCGACAAATGTAAGTGACAGGTTATCCAAACCATACCCTTGGCTGGCAGGGCCATCTTCCAGCACCAGGTAGCTGCCGTTAAACAGATACTCAAGACCGAAAATATAGTCATCACCGGGATCAACGATAATTGTTTCGGGGTTGCCAACCTTGTTG
>CAZCHW010000354.1:0-2365 GCA_964498375.1 uncultured Syntrophomonadaceae bacterium
AATAAAACGGCAAACTATATCCTAAAAAGAAGCGGTACATAATACTTTTGTATCTCCAAGATCAATAAAGGCAGACCCCTCAGGATATTTTAGATAAGAGCGGGTAATTTTCAGGGGTCGTATTTCCAAGTTTTTTCGATCATCCAGACGCATGACAGCAATCCTTTCCTGGTTAGGTTTAATAATTATCAACTTACTCTTTTACTATTCCCCGACTGCAGGTTGAATCCTCCAGATGAATCATATTAAATTTGCCAGGGAATATTTTCGATTCCACCCGGAAAAGCAAAGGATTAGGAATAAAAATAAAGAATTAATAATTTAACCTTAATAAGACATGCTATGAAAAGTAAAGGAGGTTTGAGTATGCAATTAAGCCATATACTCCTGGCCGGTTTAATTTTAATTCTGGTTTTTATTGTATATACGTACAACCGCTTGGTGGGGCTGCGCAACATGGCCGATACAGCCTATGCCAATATCGATACTTTGCTGCAAAAACGCTTTGACCTGGTCCCAAACCTGGTCAGCACTGTCAAAGGCTACATGCAGCACGAACGGGAGCTGCTTGAAGAAATTACCAGAGCAAGAACGGCCTGGATGAATGCTTCAACAATCCAGGAGAATGCCGGTGCAGACGATACTGCTTCCCGGGCTTTAAAAAGCCTTTTTGCGGTTGCAGAAAATTATCCTGACTTAAAAGCAAATCAAAATTTTATGATGCTCCAGGAAGAGCTGGTGGGCATTGAGAACAAAATTGCCTATTCCAGGCAGCGTTATAACCGCACAGTTATGGTGCTTAACATGGTTATTCAAAAGTTTCCCAGTAACCTGATTGCAAATTTATTTAAATTTAATAACAGAGAGTTTTTTGAAGTGGAATCAGACCAGGTTAGAGCAGTGCCCCAGGTTGAGCTGAAGGATGGTGACAGCTAGTTATGGATCCTATTTATGGTCGTATTGCCGCCAATAAGAGGCGAACTTTTTTCCTCTTTGTCCTTTACGCTGCACTTTTTGCGGCAATTGGTTATTTTGTCGGTCTTTACATCGGCTCGCCGGTTTTGGGGATGGTTATAGCCGGCCTGATATTTGTCATCCTTTTCCTGATCAGCTATTTTGGCGGACAGAGTGTAGTCAACACGATGGCCGGTGCCAGGGAAGTGAGCAAGCAGGAAGAACCTTTTCTATACAACACGGTTGAAGGTTTGAGTATGGCCGCCGGCAAACCAATGCCCAAGCTCTACATTATTGAAACCGAAGTACCAAACGCCTTTGCTACCGGTCGTAATCCGGAGCACGCCACAATTGGAGTAACCAGGGGGTTGCTGAAACGCTTAAACCGCCAGGAAATTGAAGGGGTTGTCGCTCACGAGATGGCTCATATCAATAATTATGATGTTCTTCTGGCTACGGTGGCAGTGGTTTTAGCCGGAACAGTAGTTTTTCTGGCTTCTATCGCCCGCCGCTCTGTTTTTTTTGGCGGGCTGGGCGGTAGTCGTCGTAATAATCAAGGCCAGCTAGTTGCCTTTTTGGTGTTTCTGGTTATAGCGATCATTGCACCGCTTTTTGCTCAGCTGCTGCGCTTTGCCATATCCAGGCAGAGAGAATACCTGGCTGATGCTACAGCCGCCGATTTTACTGGATACCCGGAAGGGCTGGCCAGCGCTCTGGAAAAAATCACTGATATGCAGGTACCGAAAAGCCGCCTGGAGAATAATGCTTTAAACGGACTGTACATAGTAAACCCGGCTTTGGGAGCCAGGGCAACCAACCGGGCCAGTACTTTGTTTTCCACCCACCCACCTGCTGAAGAACGTATTAAAAAGCTGCGGGCCATGTAAGCGTGATAAAATTATAAATTGCCGAACCATAATCCTATAATGTAACCTGGTAGGCTTTAATCGGCCGGCCAAGGAGCTTTGAGCCAACCTCCTCAAAAACAGCAGAACTACCACTGACAAAAAAACGGTGGCGGGGCTGCTTGCCGTTTAATGGGTTGGACATTTTTTTCTCCTCCAAAATCACTGCAACCTCAGTAGTAATCTCTTCGGCTGAGTTAATCAGTTGCACGTCTGGTCCAACCACGTTCTGGATAAGTCCGCTAATCAGCGGGTAATGAGTGCACCCGAGAATCAGGGTGTCGATCTCTTCCTCAACCAGGTGATTGAGGTATTCAAAAGCTACCCTGTGTGCTTCAGGAGAATCGACCAGGTTATTTTCAACAAGCAGAACAAAAAGTGGGCAGGCTTTACTGACAATGTGCAAATCACCATTTTCACGTTTAAGAGCTTGTTCATATTCGCCACTGTTGATTGTACCGGTGGTGCCAATAACGCCTACCCGGCCGCTGCGGCTATGACGCAGA
>CAZCHW010000355.1:0-2346 GCA_964498375.1 uncultured Syntrophomonadaceae bacterium
CAACTCGCCTTCCAGAACGGGGTGGTCGAACCTCAGTTCGGCAGCCAGGGGACTTTTATGGGGCAATTGTATTAGCTGCTGGCCCTGGTATTTTACCTGACCCTTAATGGTCATCACTTTTTCCTGCGGTCGATGACTCAAAGTTTTACAATAATTCCTCTGGCCGGGCCGTTTATGAATCGTGGCCTGGCGGAAGGGATAATCAGAATTTTTGCTGATATATTTGCCCTGGCTTTCCAACTGGTAGCGCCAATTATCATTATCCTGATGGTTATGGATATTGCCCTGGGTTTGATTGCCAAAACAGTACCCCAGGTTCATGTTTTTATCGAGGGACTGCCACTTAAAATTGCATTTTCAATGCTTCTTTTTGCTGTTCTTCTGCCGATGTTTGGTGTCGTCTGGGAGAATTTGATTGATCGTTTTGCCGGTATTTACAATCAATTTATGGTCGGGTGGTGAAATAGTGTTTTTCTTCTTTTACGAGGGAGGAGACAAAACAGAAGATCCAACGCCGCACCGTTTACGAGAAGCCCGTCGTAAGGGGCAGGTCTTTAAAAGCACGGAACTTAACTCAGCAATTAATATTGTTGGGGTTATGCTGCTTTTTATAGTGTTCAGTGCCTTTGCCTTTCGGGGTTTTGAGGATATATTTAACCTTTTTGTCGGGAGCATGCTGGCTTTTCCGCTGAGTGGAGCAAATGTCCAGGTAGTTTTTAACGAAGCGGTGCTCAGCTACCTGACAATAATCGCCCCGGTTTTCGCGGTGGCCATTGTTCTGGGAATTGCTTCAAACCTGGTTCAGGTTGGTTTCCTGACCTCAACCCAGCAGCTTGCTCCGCAGCTGAACCGCCTTAACCCTCTTGAGGGACTGAAAAAGATATTTTCCAAAAAAGCCATGTTTGAAATGGTCAAATCAATTTTAAAAATAGTTGTCATTGGTGCGGTAACCTATTTCTTTATCCGCAGCAGACTTGATTCGATGCTGATCCTGGTTAACCAGTCCGTTGAAACCAGCTTAAAAGTTTTCTGGAATACCATGACTTCTCTCGGGATTCTGGTTGGCTTGGTATTTTTAGTAATTGCTTTCTTGGATTACCTGTTTCAACGGCATGAATATAAAACGAGTCTGAAAATGAGCCGAAAAGAAATTAAAGATGAATACAAGCAACTTGAAGGTGACCCCCTGGTGCGCTCCAAAATTCGTGAAAAGCAGCGCCAGGTTGCCCGTGAACGTATGCTTCAGGATGTGCCCTCGGCGGATGTGGTGATCACCAACCCAACCGAGCTTGCGGTAGCCCTGGTTTACCGGGAAGGTTTGGATCAGGCCCCCCGGGTGGTGGCCAAGGGTGCAGCCGTGTTGGCATCCAGAATCCGGGAAATAGCGGCGGAACATCACATTCCCGTGGTAGAAAACCCCCCGGTGGCCCAAATGCTTTGGAGACATTGTGAATTGGGCGATGAAATTCCGATCGACCTCTACCAGGCAGTAGCGGAGATTATTGCCACGGTGTTCAGGGTCCGGGAAAAGAAGGTTATCTGAACCAGGCATAACGGCAATCAAGAGCAGGTAAAAAAGAACGGTTAAGTATAAGGGGATAATCAGATGGCAGTAAGTAACCGCGGACAATTTACAGCAGCCGATCTGGGCCGCATCATCAGGACTAATACCGATATCATGGCAGCAGTTGCTTTTATCGCCATGGTGGTGATCATCATTATCCCGATCACGACCTGGATGTTAGACATTCTGCTAACCCTGAATATAGCCTTTGGCCTGGTGATCCTACTGGTAACCCTCTTTGCCACAGATACCCGTGAATTGAATATTTTTCCTTCAGTTCTGCTGACAGCAACCTTGTTCCGCCTGGCTCTGAATATTTCATCGACCAGGCTGATTCTTTCCCAGGCTGATGCCGGTTCGGTGGTGCAGGCTTTCGGTCAGTTTGTGGTCGCCGGTAATTATGTGGTTGGCATGGTTGTCTTTATTATTATTACAGTTGTCCAGTTTGTGGTAATTACCAATGGTGCCGGCCGAATAGCGGAAGTTGCCGCCCGCTTTACCCTTGATGCCTTGCCGGGGAAACAGATGAGCATTGATGCCGACTTTAATGCCGGCTTAATTGACGAAGAGACAGCCAGGACTAAGCGCAAGGATTTGCAGAAGGAAGCCGATTTTTACGGTTCTATGGATGGGGCAAGCAAGTTCGTGCGTGGTGACGCAATTGCCGGGATTGTCATTGTCTTGATCAATATTCTCGGTGGATTGGGCATTGGGGTTTTACAGCATGGTATGTCCTTTGAGCAAGCCGCTTCAGTTTTTACCATTTTAACTGTCGGAGACGG
>CAZCHW010000356.1:0-2342 GCA_964498375.1 uncultured Syntrophomonadaceae bacterium
GTGATGTGGCTTAAGCCACCCTGGTATGTGTATAACCCGGAATCGCTATAGACACCGGTGCTAAAATGAGGCGTGCCGTCAGGGTTATAATAGTTATAAACAAGGCCATTATTTCCCCCACCACCTTTTACAAAAACATGCATTATCGGATGAGTAGAATCAGAAAAAGATATATTTCCACCTACTACTGTCAGGGTAACACTGAAATCGCCATCTTTATAGATGCCTGAGACGGGATTGCCTTCAAACTTACTATAACTCAGCTCAGCACAGTTATCGGGTTTAGCCGCTTCTTCAAGAGGTATACCAGCCGGGGGTACCATAGGATTTATAAACACAGGTATAACACCCTTATCAGTTGGTTCATATGCTGAAGCCATGACCATCATCTCGCTCAGATCTGATTCGCCATCGTTTTTGCTGCCATCACCTGAAAGCAAATCATCTTCACCATCTTGAATTATTTCCGGATCTTCTTCCTCATCGCTGCCGCTGCTTTCTGGATCAGTAATGTTCTGCTCAGTGTTTAGCAAGACTGCATACTGGTCGGCACTGCTGTAATACAAATTACTGTAAGTTAGTTTTTCCAGTACCAGCTCATTTAGCCCAGCATTAAGCTCTTCAGCCACGAATATCTCATCACCCAAGCTGGAAACTGACGCTGTAGTTATTAGCTGCAGCGCTGGAAAAACAACAGGCGGCACATATTTAATGTCGTTAAAACCGTACGATGGGCCTGGCGGCATTCCACCCGGAAATTGTTCCGGCAGATCATGATTGTAGAAATAGTAAGCGCTGTCGGATGCGTAATACCACTGTCCATCATATTTAGCTTTGACGGTCGCAGTGTTCTTATGATAGGTTTGCTGCCAGAAACCGTTGAACCACGCTCTGACATAAACTCTTTTTGAGCCTTCATTGGTGATGGTGTAATTGAGGGTTGAACAACTATCGGGGTCTAGTTGTCCGATTGAGGAGGCATCAGGGCCTTCAATATCTATTGACAAAGTACCGGTTGTGAAAATATTGCTGGTTTGATCGCCGTCTGTAAACCAGGCGTTCGTATAGCCAACGAGTGATAATGCCATTAGAAAAACCAGCAAAAACATCCCTGGAATCATAAGCTTGAATAACTTATTGTTTTTTATGATTTTAATCATCTTAACCCCTCAAATCCCCATGCTGATTTGGTGAACTTTTAATCTTGATCAGGATACTATCTCCTTCTCTTCCCATGAACCTGCACCAAGCTTGCTAATATCCTTGCTCTGGTTCTTGGCTCTTGCATCGTGAATCAGACTACCCAGTTCGAGAACGGAGCGAAATTTTTGGCTTTTTTTGCCATCTAACCAGTGGATGGTTCCCTGCATGCTTGAGTTGCACCTGAATTGAACTTTTATATAGAAAACAAGATCTTGTGTATTTAGCCTGGCTTGATCATTGCTTTTAGTCATGCGAACCTCCTCCGTTTCTGGGTTTAGTCGCAGAAGGTGCGTATTTCGGTTTCATTCTGCGGATAATCGTGTTCATCTAACTTGTTCTGCATGAGCAGAATTAATTCAAGAAAATCGTTAAAATATTGAACCTGGCCGGAGTGAACATGCTCAACTTTCCCTTGCAGAGCAACACCCTGGCCACCTTTTACCCTGACAATAAAGTCTGAACTGCTAGTTTTATGACCGTATTTTGTTTCTTTGGTGAGGTTCATATCAATTTCTCCATCGGCTAGATTGATTTAACAATTCTAATTATAATGATCAGCCGTTATAAATTTGTTACAAAATAAAATTATAAGAGATTTTAAGACAAATAATTTCTCATATCGACTTACTTGCCTTTATTATACTCAGAAAGCGTTACAAGTTTGTTATATTTCACATACAAGTGGGTTGTAGGAAAATAGGTGAAAATATATTTATGCAGATTTAATGAATTTTATATTAAAAGAAGCGGGAGTCGCCCTCAAGAGGCAGCAGTGATTCAATTTTCTTATGAAGGGTTAAACCGTTAAGGGAGTGCATTTTAAGATAACTGGTTTCAATTCTTTCCATAACGCTGCCTGCCTGTTCCCGGTTTAAGCCGGGCAAGAGCATTAAAATCTGGGCATCGTTCCAGCGTGTAACAATATCGCCTTTTCGTAAAGAATCCAGCACGATTTTCTGTAGTTTGTTCATAACACTTTTTAGCTTTTCTGATTCAGGCAAACTATAGTCCGGATTAGTGACTGTCATCAGGCAGAGCAGGACAGATTTACCGCTGCGTTCAGCCCGCAGCCTTTCCAGTTTGTAAAAATAGCGAAATAGTTCGGGATCGCAAAAATAAGCTCCGTTTACTACTTCCTG
>CAZCHW010000357.1:0-2340 GCA_964498375.1 uncultured Syntrophomonadaceae bacterium
AGCGTGGATTAATCAGAAGCAAGAGCAGGGCTACCGGCCAGATAAAATAGAGACCAATCTGCTCCAGAGACAGACCAAGGATCACCAAAACGATGCTGGCTACAAAACCCCCGACTGCTCCCAGTCCAAGCGAAGTAAGAAGCTGCCTGGGCAATGGATTAATAACCCGGCCATATAACTTTTCTTCTATCCCAGCCTGACGGCGATACTGGAGAAACACCAGGAACAGCACAATCCAGAAGATTGGCATCACCAGGGCTAAAGAAAAGGTCATCAGGAAAATCTGCCCGATTTCGATCAGCATTTGCATCAGTCAGTAACTCCTCCCATGACAGTCCAGAGTCCGGGCTTTTCCAGAATTTCCAAGGCATAATTCAGCTGGGTATCATTCAGTTCTGCTTCCTGTTCGATCGCTTCACGCAGCACAACCCAGGTTTGATCGTCAAAACGGCCGTTTTTTTCAAGACCGGCATCTTCCTGAAATGTGGTTAAAGCTATTGTTGTTTGCAGGTCAAAATACCCGCTGATTCTGACATTGTATCCAAGCTGTTCCAGCATCATCTGCAGCATTTCCACGTCAGGGCCAAAATCCTCTTCCTCAAGCACGCCAGGCATAAAATAGCGGTAGTAACGTAAAATTTCCGGCATATCGATCTCAAAATCAGGTTCAATGCCATGTTGATGAATGTCATGGCCTGATGGGGTAAAATAGCGGGCCATGGTCAGCAAAATGGCATTACCGCCGGATAAATGAGCCAACTGTTGAACAGAAGCCTTGCCATATGTTGTCTGGCCAACCAGTAAGGCAGCATCCCGATCCTGCAGAGCTCCGGCCAGCAGCTCTGCCGAGCTGGCAGTATCTTCGTTGACAAGCACAACAATCGGGTAAGGTTTCTTTTCAGCCTGAGAGTAATAAACATTCATCACTTCATCGTTACGCCCGATCAACCTGACAATCTCGCCTTCCGGTACCAGCATTTTTGCCACTTCAACAGCCTGATCAACCAGACCACCGGGATTATTACGCAGATCCAGGATCACCCCCTTGCTCAGGCCGCTCTGTTCCAACTGTCGAAATTTATCACTGAACTCGTTATAAGTGTTGCTGTCAAAGCTGTCTATACTGATATAGCCAAGACCGTCTTCCAGGGTTTCTGTAAATACGGTAGCAATAACAATTTCTTCCCGGCCTACATTAAGCATAAAAGGGTCAGCAGCTCCGGGGCGCTGGACCTGCACCCGGACTGATGTCCCGTCGGGACCGCGCAGCAATTCAACGGCCCGGTTTAAACCCTGTCCAACCAATTCATTGCCGTCTGCTTCCAACAGACGGTCCCCGGGCAGCAACCCGCTGCGGGCAGCCGGTGACCCGGGAAAAACTTCAAACACAACAATGTCCTGGTAGGCTTCAATAATCCGGACTCCGATTCCACTGTACGTTCCCCTTGTTTCACTCAAAAACTCTTCCAGATCATCGGGATCATAAAAATGCAGCTGCGGGTCATCAATACTTTCGAGCATTCCCCGGACTGCACCTTCAACAAGTTGCTCCCTTTCAACGGGAGAAAAGTAATGGTTTGATATAACATCAAGAGCTTCAAAGATTATTTTAAGGTCCTCTGGCACTTCATCCTGGGCAGCCTCATACCTGATCACCGTGGTAGGTTTTTCCTCCGCCAGCTGCACTTCTTCCGAACGGGTTAAGTAGTAGGTGGCCAGATTGGTTCCCAGCAATAGCAAGACAAATATAATCAATAAAATAAAGATTGTTTTACGGTTGTTACGTTCCACGCCAAAGTCAACTCCCCTGCGCCTACCTTAGATTACAGGGCGTTTCTGAATAAACGCCTTCCTATTATCATAGCACATTTAAAACAAAAAAGTTAAGCCACCTGTACAGATCAAAATTGGTGGCCCGGTAGTGGGTAGAACAGCTTAGCTGGTTTAAAACTCGCAGGATTTAACTGTGCGGGGAAAGGGGATAACATCTCTAATGTTGTTGACTCCCGTAACATACATGAGCAGCCGCTCAAAACCTAAACCGTACCCTGCATGCCTGACTCCGCCAAATCGCCGTAAATCGAGGTACCACTGCAGCTCTTCCGGTTTGATCTGAAATTCGTCCATCCGCCGGACTAAAACTTCAAGCCGCTCTTCTCTCTGGCTGCCTCCGATTATCTCACCCACTCCCGGAGCAAGCAAATCCATGGCTGCAACTGTACGCTGATCTTCATTCAGCCGCATGTAAAACGCCTTGATTTCTTTCGGGTAATTAGTAACAAAAACCGGCCTGGCAAAGATTTTTTCCGACAGGTAGCGCTCGTGCTCTGTTTGCAGATC
>CAZCHW010000358.1:0-2308 GCA_964498375.1 uncultured Syntrophomonadaceae bacterium
GGACGAACACGGTGATGCTGAAAGTGAACCTGAGCAGGCTGCCGGCACTGAAGCAGTTACTACCAATGAAACTGAAGCTGTTAAAGAAAACTAAGACAAGTTTATGAAGGAGTGAAGATAGATGCAAATCGATGCAAAAGCGGTTAAGGCGCTGCGCGACAAAACCGGTGCCGGGATGATGGACTGTAAAAAAGCGCTGCTCGAAGCCGAGGGTAATGAAGAAAAAGCGGTCGACCTTCTCCGCGAAAGAGGGCTTGCTGCTGCAGCTAAGCGTTCCGGTAGAGCGGCAAACCAGGGTATTGTCGAATCTTATATTCACATGGGTGGTAAGATCGGGGTTCTGGTTGAAGTAAACTGCGAAACAGACTTTGTAGCCCGCAATGAAGAGTTTCGCGAATTTGTCAAGAATATCTGCCTGCAGGTTGCGGCAACAAACCCGACCTACCTGAACAAAGAAGATGTACCGGAAAATATTCTCGACAAAGAACGCCAGATTATCAAAACCCAGGCACTAAACGAAGGAAAACCTGAAAAGGTTGTCGATAAGATTGTCGAAGGGCGTCTGGATAAATTCTTCCGTGAAAATTGCCTGCTTGAGCAAGCTTATGTCAAAGATGACGAAATGACAATTAACGACTTGCTGACCGGCATTATCGCCAAGATAGGTGAAAACATAGTGATCAGGCGTTATAGCCGCTTCGAGATCGGCGAGGGTCTCGAAACGGATGAGTCTTGTTGCTGCAATTAAAGCAGATTAAGAGAACACTGCAAAGTGTTCTCTTTTTATTAGCAAAAAAGAGGGATAAAAAAAGCTCTCATTGAAGGTAGAACAGGTTTTATAGCGAAATATATTAAGTGGAGGTGTATTTTTGAGCAAGCCTGCATACAACAGGGTGGTTCTAAAGTTAAGCGGCGAGGCAATGGCCGGCAAGCAGGGCTTTGGGATCGACCAGGACGTGATAGAAAGTATTGCTTTACAGATAAAAGAAGTAATTGAGTGTGAAGTCCAGGTAGCGATAGTGGTTGGCGGAGGAAATATCTGGCGGGGTGCCCAGGCCGGAAAGAAAGGGATGGACCGGGCTACCGCTGATTATATGGGGATGCTGGCTACGGTAATAAATGCTTTAGCCCTGCAGGATGCCCTGGAACGTCATGAAGTTGATACCAGGGTGCAAACAGCGTTGGAAATGCGTCAGGTAGCTGAACCTTATATACGCAGACGTGCTTTGCGCCATCTGGAAAAGGGGAGGGTGGTAATATTTGCCGGAGGAACTGGTAATCCCTATTTTTCGACAGATACTACCGCTGCTCTGAGGGCTGCCGAGATTGAAGCAGAAGTTATATTGCTGGCCAAGGGAAAGGTTGATGCGGTATATGATGCAGATCCCCTGCAGAATCCAAATGCCCGTCGCTTTAGTGAACTCAATTATATCGAAGTAATTAATCAGGGGCTAGGAGTAATGGATTCTACTGCCGCTTCACTATGCATGGACAACAAAATCAAACTAATCGTGTTTGGCCTTAATCCCGGTAACATTAAAAAAGTTATCATGGGTGAAAAAATTGGAACGATTATTAAGGGTGGGTGATTTATGTTAGACCTTGTTTATGCTGAAGCCGAAGAGAGAATGGAAAAAGTGATTGCTGCATTTCAAAGGGAACTGAGTACATTGCGGGCCGGAAGGGCTACGCCTTCCCTGCTCGACCGGATTGAGGTTGAATACTACGGGACGGCCACGCCACTTAACCAGTTGGCCGGGGTTACTGCACCGGAACCAAGGTTATTGGTGGTTCAACCATGGGACAAGCAGGCTCTTGGTGAAATTGAAAAGGCAATTATGAAATCTGATCTTGGGCTAACTCCCAACAGTGATGGCAATGTAATCAGGCTGGCCATTCCACAGCTGACCGAGGAAAGACGGAAAGAACTGGTCCGTTTTATCCGGAAGAAAGCAGAAGAAAGCAAAGTGGGAATTCGTAATATCCGCAGGGATGCCAACGATGAGATCAAAAAACTGGAAAAAGACAGTGACATTACCGAAGATGAGCGGAAAAAAGGTCTTGACCAAATCCAGGAAATAACCGACAAAAGAATAGCGGAAATTGACGAAATTCTTGAAGTAAAAGAGAAAGAGATGCTTGAAGTTTAAAACCGGCGAAAGGGAAAGATCCCGCTGATGTTTTGTGATAAAAGAGGCCGCACCGGTATGTTCTCTTTGTCCGGGAGACGGTAAAAGCCGGGACTAATATTGCGCGGCTCTCTCTTAAATAAGGGAGAGCCGCTATTAATGCTGCAGGTGGGATAACT
>CAZCHW010000359.1:0-2302 GCA_964498375.1 uncultured Syntrophomonadaceae bacterium
CGGGATACGGTTTGCATAGTTATTAACTGCCATGCTTACAATTTCCCGGCCAATTTCAAGGCCTCGCTTTGGATCGAAAGGTATATGGGTAGCCCCGGTAAATTTAGCTTTGTCAAAGGTGGAAATAATTTTAGTGTGGAAGCAGCGCGCTACCTCCACTACCGCAGGCATAATACACTGATAATCAACCAGCATTGCTTCCAGAGCGCCGGTCATGATGATTAATTCCTGAATCAGGTGGTTGCCTGCCATCGGCAGCCCTAATCGCATTTGCAATTCGTTACCGGTGCAGCAAAGGCCGACCAGGTTTATCCCTTTTGCGCCAATACTTTCTGCCAGCTTTTGCAATTCAGGATCCCGCGCCGCCCGTACAATAACATCCGATAAAATTGGATTATGACCGTGCAGGGCAATATTGACCATATCAGCTTTTAATACACCCAGGTTGGCTTTTGAGTTGATCGGTTTCGGGGTGCCGAAAAGTATGTCCGACACCTCGGTGGCAATCATTGAACCGCCCCAGCCGTCAGATAAGCTGGTGCGCAGAGCGTGCAGTAAAATATTGACATAGTCGTTGTCGACGCCCATATGGGTGCGGTGGAGTACTTCAACGTTCTCTCGGTCAATACCCCGCGGGGTGACACCGATTTTATGCCATAAGGTACGACGTTTTTCCGGCACCCTTTTCAGAAAGGTGATCTCCTCCTTGCGTGTGCCAAAATCTTCCATCATTTCCCAGGCCAGTTCACGGGCAATTGTTTTATTATCCTTGCCTTCGATCGAAATGCCATATTCACCGGCCAAACGGTGTAGTTTAGCTTCATCGCTGATCTGGTAAGCGTTAGTTTCACCTGTTCCAACGTGATAGAGTGCTTCTAATATATCCCGCCCATGATCGGAGTGGGCTGAAGCCCCGGCGGCAATTGTGCGGGCCAGGTTGCGGGCTACAATTACATCTCCGTCAGCACCGCAGACTCCTTTCTGCGGGCCATCGCCGAAGGGATCGATCCGGCAGGGACCCATGGCGCAGTTACGGCAGCTTAAACCTAGTGAACAGTAGCCGCACTGCGGTTCCTGGGCCTGCAGGCGATCCCATACCGTTTCAATATTGTTCTCACGGGCTATGCGCAGCATTTGCCGGGCATCTGCGGCAATGCTTAGTTTCCTGTCATCTCCGGACATGATAATCCTCCTCAGCTTGGATTTATAAAATAAGGAGAAAGTGAAAATTTACTCTTTACGCTCGTTAACTTTAGAGATATCTTTACCCCAGCCGCGCCAGGCTTCCACATGTTCAGGTTGCCGGGTCGGTTCGGGAGGCACTGAAGCGGCGGCGATTGAGACAGCGCGGGCCAGCCTGGATGATGCTTCCCTGGTGAGCCGGTTAATATCACCGAACTGCAGGGCATTAACTTTGCAAACTTCTACACAGGCCGGATCAAGCCCCCTCGTCTGGCGATCCTGACAATGGTCACATTTTAAAGCTACTGTTCTACCCTGAAGGGCTTCTGCGCTTTCATAGTAGGTGATCACATCAAAGGGGCAGACCAGGGCACACATGGCGCAACTGATACATTTGCGATCATCGATCAGTACATTTTCGTCATCCGGGCTGCGTCCAATCGCCGCAGTGGGACAAACAGCCATACAGGGAGCAGGATTACAGTGTCTGCATTTATTGGGGAAGGATGAATTAAGGTATACTCCGGGACCAACCCGGATACGGGGGCGCGGTTTTGGTTTTTCAAAAACCGCCCGGTAGAGGTTTTTACTCTGCGAGTGCTCAACAGCACAGGCAATTTCACACTGTTTACAACCGACACATCGTTCGGGCTGCACAAAAACCGTTTTCATGCATCTACCTCCTTTGCCAGTGGCGGGCTGCCTTGTCAGGGGGCTTTCAGACCCCCGGCAGGCGGTAGCTGCAGGCCTTGTTGCAATCTATTATAACTGCCATTACTTGGTTCGCCTGGCTTGAAAATATCAAATATTAAGACAAATGTCAAGATTAAAGGGTATATATTTATACCTGAGAGTTGATTTTTTGATCTACCTGGGTTAAAATAGCTCCATTGGTGTGCACATATATGTGCACACAAATTAGGGAGGCTGATGATGAATAATTTTACCCGTTATGTGAACCCCCATCTTGGCGAGATGCTCGAGAGCATTAAGCTGGATCAGAAATATGTCCGTGGTGAAGGCTGTTATCTATATGACGAAGAGGGTAATCGCTATTTAGACTGTATCGCTGCCTATGGCGCGTTACCTTTCGGGCACAACCCTGAAGCTGTCTGGGAAG
>CAZCHW010000360.1:0-2287 GCA_964498375.1 uncultured Syntrophomonadaceae bacterium
CCTGTTTTTATTCCATTATTTCCGGGAAATCTTCCAACTCCGGCACCGGGTAGTCAATGCCAAGCAGGAAAGAGATTTCTCCATCACTGTTATAAACCGGGGCAAAAGCCGATTTCTGCAGACCGTATCCGTAATCATCCATCCAGGTTGTTTTCGCCACCTGCGGCTCACCGGTTGCAAAGGCATCAACTGTCCACGGTTCTTTTTCATACTCATAACCATAGGGATCCATATCTTCCGGCTCGGCACCGTCAACTATGATCAGGTTGTAATCTCCGCCACCATCAATAAAGCTGTACAGGTAGGTGGCGCCAACCTCGTAAATCCACTCGTTAAACAGGGCATAGAGCTCATCATGTTCAGGCCCCTGGCGATTTCCGTTCTCGACCACGATATCGTGCAGGTCGCCATAATAGCCGTCGCCTTCATTAAGCCTCTCACCCAGCTCGGTTACAACCGCCAGGATATTGGCCATAGCCTCATTGTTTTCCGGAAAATCTAACGCATCTTCATCTACTTCGCTTTCATCTGCAGGCGCTTCAGTTCCCCCACATCCGGCTAGCAGGGCAAGTGCAAGAAGTAAAACAACAAGAAACCATAATTTTTTCAACAATAATTCCCCCTTTTAAAGATTGCATCGTCATAAATGTGACTCTTTACTACTCTACTCCGGCAGAAATCCGCATAATCACCTCCTTGTACAGTATCAACTGCATCTTAACTGCACTAAATTAACAAGCAACTATTGTGCCAAGATTTACATTTTAGCCCGGCTGCTGCCTGACTGCCGGTTAAAAGAGATCACAAAACAAGCTTCATTATTCACACCCCTCTAATTAATAAGAAAAGAACAATTATATTTCTTATTAATAAGAATTAACTCAAAATAAAAACTGCCCCCGTTTAAAGAGGCAGTTTGAGAAGCCAGGATCAAGTTAAGCTTAAAATTCGACCGGTTTACCATCTTCGATAATAGTATCATCCTCGCTAAGCGCCTGGCGGATATCTTTTGGAACTGAAAACATCCCTGTATGGGTTTCACCGTCATAGAATTTCAGCTGCCCGGCAATTGGCTGCAGTTTCCGGTTCACCTCGGTCTGGTCAATCGCGAAGCAGCTCTCTGTTTCCGTTGCTATGATGTAACCCCAAGAACAATCGAAGGAGGGGATAAACGTATGGTAAGAACGAACGTTGCTGAAAACAAGGTTCAGGGTATTGCGGATTGCAGCATGAATCGAAAGATAATCGAGGCTGAATCCACCTGACTGAACAACCAGAATCCCGCCCGGCTTAAGTTTGGTTTTTACCATCCTGTAAAACTCACGGGTAAATAACATCTTTGAAGGGCCCTCTTCAGCCGGTTCGGTCAGATCACTGTAGATAATGTCAAATTTTTTATCTGTCTCTTCCAGGTATTTACGGGCATCCATATGCAACAATTCTACCCGGCTATCCTCGAAACTGCCCTGATGCCATTCCGGCAGGTGTTCACGGCACATCTCCACTACCTTGCTGTCAATGTCAACCATCACGATTTCTTCAAGATTATCATAGCGGCAAAGTTCACGCAGAACCGCTCCTTCACCGCCCCCCATAATCATAATTTTCTTCGGGTTGGCATGCATGATCGCCGCCGGGTGAACCAGAGCCTCATGATAAATGTGCTCATCAAATTCGGCAGACTGGGTTTTCCCGTCCAGAATCAATAACCGCCCGTAGGTGAAGGTGTCAACTATGTCGACCCTTTGAAAAGGTGTTTCATCACTGAAGAGATGTTTTTTAATCGCATACAGATAGCCATGATAATCGCTTGTATATTCAATATACCAGTTCCACTCAAGTGGGGCCATTAATCCTCCTCCTTATCTTTGCCGGCCAACCCAAGTTCGGACAGCTTGCGATACAAGGTTGCCCGGCTTATTTCCAGTTTTTCAGCAATTTCATTTTTCCCTTCATAGGTATTACCATAGCGGATAAGATATCCCTGCAATATTTTGCGTTCATATTCCCTGACCCGCTCTTTCAGGGGTGCTTCGGCCTGGGATACTGCCTCGCATTCAGTTTCTTTAATCCGCGGCGGCAGGCTTGTGAAGGTGATTGTCTCGCCGGAAGCCATATTAACGGCATATTCAACGGCATTTTCCAGCTCCCGAACATTACCGGGCCAGTTGTAATGCATCATAGTTTCCATCGCCTCAGGATCTACACTGTTAATATCTTTGTTGAGCATCGGGCTGTACTTAGCCAGACAGCATTCAATCAGGGCCGGGATATCTTCCCTGCGCTC
>CAZCHW010000361.1:0-2260 GCA_964498375.1 uncultured Syntrophomonadaceae bacterium
CCTTGGTTTTTTCTTGTTCATTCCAGCGGTGTTTTACATCTTTCCTGAATGGCCCCAGTGGATTGCTCGCATTTTCCCCCTTTATTGGATTATCAGTCCGATCTGGGAAGTCTCAATTATGGGCAGAACCCTGGATACCGTCTGGTTTGAACTGCTCATTGCCCTGGTAATAACATTAGCCCTGGTTCCACTGGTTGGCCTGCTCAAGAAAAAGGCTCTGTAATCATACTTTTTTTATGCTAATAGACCCGCCGCGTTTTCCACTTTCCCTGTCTGTAATAGCTATAAAGGACAACTGATTCAGCCAGGTCGGCAATGGCATAAGAGATCCAAACCCACAGGATTGGCAGGTGCAGGACGTAAACTGCAACCAGGAGAACTGGTAACTGGATTAACCAGCGCCCGGTCAGGCTGGCGACTGCAAAGGGGCTGTTATGGCCGGAACCGCCAAAAGACGAAGATATACCATATGTATATCCGAGAGGGACCATGCCAATCGCGGCTACCTGTAGTAAGTTAGCTCCCATTGCAGCAACCTGGGGTGTAGAGTCAAAGAGGCCAATTATTTGTCGACCGAATAAAAAACAGGCCATGGCAAAGAAAATCATAAAGACGGTTCCGAAAAAGGCTGCCATTCGTGCAGTTTGGTCGGCCCTGTGTAAATTATTGATGCCCAGATTCTGTCCGACCATGGATGCTGCGGCCATGTGTAATCCGATCAGGGGAATGATCGCAAAGCTAAATATGCGGGTGCCTATTCCTCCTGCTGCCAGAGCGGCTGTACCATAAAGAGCGATAAACTGTAAAACTATTAGTCCTGAAAGGTGACGCAGCAGTGTTTCAAGACCGATCGGCAAACCTATTGTAAGCAGCTTCAGGTCTGTTGGCCAGTGGAGACGAAAAAGCCCGCGGATGTTGGGTGCTACGCCGGCCTTTCCGCTGAATAAATAGTAAAACCCGACGGCAAAGCCCAGGCATTCTGAAAAGACAGTAGCTACTGCTGCTCCGAATACGCCGAGGCCGGCTCCGGGAATGCCGGCATAGGGGATAGTCTCGAAAATCAGCAGGGGATCAAGGATAATGTTAATTCCGCTGGACAGCGCCATGATTTTCATTGGTGTTTTTGCATCGCCCAAACAGCGTAGTGCGGTGCCGATTGAATATGATGAAAACATTACAGGGAGAAAAAAGAGGCGGAGGTAGCCGTAATCTGCGGCAGCCTGAACAACCGCCCGGTCTGAGGAAAACAAATCAACAATCGGTTTCATGAACAATGCAATAATAGCTGCGGCAATCAGGGCTACCAGAAATTTAAAGGTAATTGTTTGCTCTATCGAAACATTGGTAGCCAGGCAATCTCCGCGACTGTAATTTTGTGAAATCAAAGATAACGAACTCTGACCGATGATATCATTGAGGGCGCTGACAACCCAAAACAGGGCGGTGAATACTGTAACACCGGCAATTGCCTCGGTTGAAATCATTCCAATCCAAAATAGATCAACCAGGTCGTAAACCATGTAAAAGCCCATACCAAGCATCGAAGGGAGCGCCAGAGAAAAAAGGGTGCCCGGAATCTGCCCTTCAATAAGGTTTAGCGGTTTGCTAGGCATAGTTGGTATCCTCTATTTTTTGTTGAGAATCAAAGGTTCATCTGTCTAAATGTTTAAACCAAACGGGTTTTTAAGGTTCTATCCACGGTAATTTTAAGTTTTTCCGATTCCGCGGAATTCTTCTATGGTTGGGTAATCGAAAGGCCGGGTTCTTCGAAACTTTCCTTTTTCAAGCCTGATCGGTTCGGCGGCCATATCGCCAAAGGCTGTTTTCGGCGACCACCAGAAAGGTATAAACCTTTTAGACCAGACCCCATCATAAACCAGTATTTCGATTGATTCACAATGATCAAGCAGTTCTACAGAATCACGAACCAGCAGGTTAGCCACTCCGGGCGCCGAGCCGGTGTTGATCAGTGCGGTTAACCCCTTAGCCTGAAATTCGTCATTACGGTTCAAGCATCTTTCCACCGCTTCAATAAAGCCTACATCGCTTACCGGGCCAGAAGCCATGTCCTGATAGTTGCTTTCTGATGCTAAGGCAGCATCCATTACCGTCATGTTGAAATCAGGGGCAAGTCCATTAACGATTAAATCGACTCCTGCAGCAGCTTTAACAATCGCAGCCTGGTCGCGGGCATCAACGACTAGAGCTTTTGCTTTCTTCAGTCTGCCGGTTACTTCATTAAGCGCTTTCTGATCAAAGT
>CAZCHW010000362.1:0-2252 GCA_964498375.1 uncultured Syntrophomonadaceae bacterium
ATCTTTAATTGACAACAGAGCATTTTCTATTGGTTTTCCACCATACCCATCGATCAGGTGGGGAACCTTGAATACTTTGATCATTTCGTACTGGCCCTCTTTACTGTAAGATTGAGGCCGGGCGTTACACCCGGCCTCCTGTTTCTGCTAGAATTTAACCTGGTGAGCAAGGACATTACCTAGCGAATCAAGTCTGAAACCCTCTACATGGTCAAGAACAACTGCAGTATAATCGCTGTGCGCTATCGGCACCAGTACAACATCGCGATGAATTATTTCCTGCATCTGGCGATAATATTGCTCCTGCTCAGCCGGGTCGTTAGTGGCAAGAGCCATGTCGGACAGTTGCTCCAGCTCGGGGTTTTCATATTGATTGTCCACCGCCCTCAGAACTAACAGGTTTAAAAAGTTGTTCGGGTGGGGGACATCGAACCAACCGATAAAACCAACCTGATGTCCGAATTCACGGAGCAGGCTGCGGTGGGTGCCCCACTCATTGACAATTACATTGACGTCTATTCCTGCCGCGGCCAGATCGCTTTTAAATATTTCTGCTGCATCAACCGGGCGGCCAACATAGGCCCGCGATTCGGCAAAGACATGCAAATCCATGCTAAACCCGTCGGGATAACCCGCTTCTGCGAGAAGTTCCATCGCCAGGGCAGGATCATAAGCATAAGGCTCAATATCATCATTAAAGCCCATTATCGTCGGAGGCATAGGATTAATTGCTCTAGTTCCCAGGCCTTCATAAACGCTCTCTACCAGGGCATCGAAGTTAATTGCATGCATAAAAGCCTGGCGCACCCGCAGATCATCAAAAGGCTCAGCCTGATGATTAATTGACGCATAGAAAAGGTTCGAACCTGCTACCTGCAAAAGGTTCAGGTTGTCGGCAGCAAGGATCGTGTCTAGTTGAGCCGGCGAGATTGATTTAATCGCATGAACATTGCCCGCCTGCAATTCCATCAGGCGAGTCGATTCATCGGGAACAACTTTCCAGATCAGCTTGTCAATCTGCGGAACATCGCCCCAGTAATCTGCAAAGGCAGACAACTCTACGTACTCGTCGCGCCGCCACTCTTCAAATTTAAAGGGACCGGTTCCCACTGGATTCTGAAAATAATCTTCACCGTAAGTTTCCACTGCTGTAGGGCTGACGATAAACTGCGAGTATATCCCCATATACATCAGGAACGGACCGAATATCTCGTTTAACTCAATTTCCACAGTCAGGTCGTCCACTGCTCTGACTTCTTTGATTGCATCAGCCAGCAGCCAATCCATATAGGCAAGGCCCTGATCACCGAGGCCATAATAAGGATGATTTTCGTCAAGGATTCGCATGAAGCTGAATTCCACCGCTTCTGCATTAAAATCAGTGCCGTCGTGGAATTTCACCCCATCGCGCAAGTTGAAAGTCCAGGTCAGACCATCTTCAGAAGTCGACCAGTCAGTGGCCAGGGCCGGTTCAATTTCGAGGCTGTTGTCATCCTTAAATTTTACCAGTCCATCATAAAGATGGTAACTTAAATCAATTTCCCCTTCGTGGTAGGAATAACCGCAGTCAAGGGTTTTTGCATCGGTTCCACGAGCGATAATAAATATTTTTTCACCCGTCTCATCACCCTCTTCCTGCCCTTCCGGGGTTACCTGTTCATCTGTTTCCGGGCCCCCGCAGCCAGCGGCAATCAAAACGATGGCCAGCAATATCAACAACATAAAAAACAAACCCACTCTTTTACGCATCGTTAATCCTCTCTTTCCCTGTTTGGTTTCTTACCGTGCCAGGCCTGCCTGAATGAAGTCGGCAGACCAACAAACCATGGCAGATCCTTTCCGGCAATAATTCTGCTTCATTAATGCCATGCAACACCTGCCTTTCGTTACACCTTAGTTTCTATTTCAGCAATTTCCCGGAGGCACTTGACTGTTAACAAACAAGGTTAACTAATGGTAAAGGTGGCAGGCCACCTGGCGCAATCCATCCTGCGGCTCAAGGACTGGAATAACCTGACGGCATACATCCATCGCTTCCGGACACCTGGTGTTAAAAGTACACCCCGGAGGAGGATCGATCGGACTGGGAATCTCTCCCTTCAGGGAAGGAATAATTTCACGCTGTTCCGGATCAGCTAAAGGAATTGCTTTAATCAACGCCTTGGAATAGGGGTGCAGGGGCTTCTCAAAGAGTTCTTCTGTTTCAGCTATCTCAACTATTCTGCCTAAGTACATTACCGCCACCCGATCAC
>CAZCHW010000363.1:0-2243 GCA_964498375.1 uncultured Syntrophomonadaceae bacterium
ATACAAGGGTTAAGGATTTAACCGAGGATGAACTAAGCAGACTGCGCGAATTTATTGACAAGAACTACAATGTAGAAGGCGATTTGCGTCGAGAGGTTGCTTTAAACATAAAGCGCCTGGTGGAAATCGGCTGCTACCGCGGAATCAGGCACCGGCGCGGCATGCCCGTACGGGGACAAAAGACTAAGAACAATGCCCGTACACGCAAAGGGCCCCGTAAAACTGTCGGTATTCGTCGCAAGAAGTAGGATTCATGGAGAAGGGAGGAATTAACTAAAATTGGTCAAGAAAAAAGTTACCCGCACCAAACGTCGTGAAAGAAAAAATATTGAGCGCGGGGTTGCCCATATCAAATCGACCTTCAACAATACTTTTATCAGCATAACCGATGTTGACGGCAATGCCATATCCTGGTCCAGTGCCGGCAACGTTGGTTACAAAGGATCGCGTAAATCAACTCCATTTGCAGCCCAGCTTGCTGCTGAATCTGCTGCAAAAGTGGCTATGGAGCATGGGATGCGGCAAGTAGAGGTATTTGTTAAAGGTCCGGGGGCTGGTCGTGAAGCGGCAATTCGCTCGTTGCAGGCTGCCGGACTTGAGGTTAATGCCATTAGAGATGTAACTCCAATACCGCATAACGGTTGCCGTCCGCCAAAGCGGCGCAGAGTATAATTTTATTTACTAAGGAGGTGCAACATAACTTAATATGGGACGCCACACAGAAGCAGTATGTCGTTTATGTCGCAGAGAAAATGACAAGCTTTACCTCAAAGGAGATCGTTGTTATTCAGATAAATGCGCTGTAGTACGCCACGCTTACCCACCTGGAGAGCATGGCCAGGGCCGCCAAAAGTTTTCCGAGTACGGCCTGCAGTTACGTGAAAAGCAAAAGGCACGCCGTATTTACGGGATTATGGAAAGGCAATTTCGTCGTTACTTTAAAGAAGCCGATCGCCGCAAAGGTGTTACTGGTGAAACTTTACTCCAGCTTTTGGAAAGTCGCCTTGATAATGTTGTTTTCCGGATGGGGCTGGGTCGGTCACGGGCAGAAGCAAGACAGCTGATTAATCACGGCCATTTTTCTGTCAATGGACGGAAAGTTGATATTCCTTCCTATCTGACCAAGGTAGATGATGTGATTGCTGTCAGGGAAAACAGAAAAAGCAAACCGGTCTTTAAGCTTATTGCTGAAGACAGGGGACAACAGGGAATTGTTGACTGGCTGGAAGTTAATTATGAAAAACTTGAAGGGCGAGTCTTAAGGATTCCTCAGCGCGATGAGATTGACGTGCCGGTCAGTGAGCACCTGATCGTCGAACTTTATTCCCGCTAAAAAATAAGTTAACCCTCAATATATCAAACGAGGAGGGTAAATCGGATACTATGATAGAAATTGAAAAGCCGAAAATTGAGTGTGTTGAAAAAGACGAGAATAACCATTACGGTCGATTTGTCGTTGAACCCCTGGAGAGAGGTTACGGAACTACGCTCGGCAATGCCCTGCGCCGGATTCTGCTCTCATCGCTGCCGGGAGCAGCTATAACCAGCGTCAAGTTCGACGGGGCCCTGCACGAGTTTTCAAACCTGCCCGGAGTGCTTGAAGATACAATAGAGATTATTCTCAACCTGAAAGCAGTATCATTGAAAATTCACTCTGATGAACCGCAAACCCTGATTATAGAAACTGAGCAGGCAGGGGCGGTTAAGGCTAAGGATATAAAAGCGCCGGCTGATGTGGAAATTCTTAATGAGGAGCACCACATCTGCACCCTGGAGGATAATTCCAAGCTCTACATGGAGATGACTGCTGTCAATGGACGCGGTTATGTCCCGGCTGACCGAAACAAACAACCGCAGCAGCCGATTGGAGTTATTCCTGTTGATTCGATGTTTTCACCGATCCGCAAAGTAAACTACCAGGTCGAAAATACCAGGGTCGGTCAGATTACCGACTACGACAAACTTACCCTGGAAGTATGGACTGAAGGCAGTATCAGGCCGGATGAGGCGATTAGCCTTGCAGCGAGTATCTTAAGCACCCATATTTCATTGTTTGTCAACCTGACTGATACTACTGATCAGGTAGAAATTGCTTCGGATAAACCGGAAGAAGACCGGGAGCGTATTCTTGATATGACTATCGAGGAGCTAGATCTTTCAGTGCGCTCATATAACTGTCTGAAACGGGCCGGAATCAACACAGTCGGCGAATTGGTGCGCAAGACTGAAGATGAGATGATGAA
>CAZCHW010000364.1:0-2210 GCA_964498375.1 uncultured Syntrophomonadaceae bacterium
ACCAGAAGCCCTTTGAGCAAGCTGCCGGCACGACGACGCTTCATTGTTTTTTTATTCTTCTTTGCAGCCCTTTGTGCTACTTTATAATCCAACGGTGCTTTTTTTTCGGCCAAAGAATCAACCCTCCCCGGCTTCATTATATTACCATTATTTTTGCATCACTGATTACATGTTCTACTATCTAGAGTAATTATACCACAGCTTTGTTTACCCGCTTCACCAGGGATTAAGCCCTGATTCTCAAAATTAAAATTTGCGACCGATGAAGTCTCAATTATGATAATTTGAAGATCCTCCTGTATCACAGTTTATTGCCCGGTTTCAGCACTTTCCTTTATAGATAAGACATTTACTTAATAGAAGCGGTTCACTTTCGCCTTGGCATTAATTTTGCTTGTATTATTAATATATAATTCGAAACCAGGAAGGGGAGTTTAATTTGGATCGGGAAGCTGTAATCACGGAAAGCAGTAGAATTGTTGACATAATTTTAAAAGACAGTTTGACTACAGAAGAAAAGGACCGGGTTGTTTCAGATTCGGTGGAAAATTATTCACAGTATGTTAACCCGGCAATATTGTCGGCCCGTAAATCTGTCTCTTCTGATTACTCTTTTGTTGAATGGGAGGACGATGGAGCTGTATTTCGCGATACCCACGGGGTTGAATTTATCGATTGCCTCGGTGGTTTCGGCATCTACATGCTTGGTCACCGCAACCCCAAGATTGTGGAAGTTGTCAAAGCGCAAATGGGCCGCTATGCCCTGCACAGTCAGGAGCTGGTTGAACCGCTGCGTGGTTATCTATCCAAGCTGGTAGCAATGATTACACCGGGAGACCTTCAATATTCTTTTATTTGCAATGGTGGCGCCGAAGCAGTGGAAATGGCTTTGAAGCTGGCTCGCCTGGCTTCGGGGAAAACCTGGTATATTTCCACGGTTAACGCCTTTCACGGTAAATCGATGGGTGCTGTGTCAGCAACAGGCAAGGGGGTTTATCGCACTCCTTACATTCCGCTGATTCCCGGATTCCAGCATGTAGAGTATGGTGATGCCGAAGCAGTTGAAAAGGCTATTCGCAACCTGGTTGCAGTTGGAGAATCAGTAGCCGGTGTTATAGTAGAACCGATCCAGGGAGAAGCAGGAATTATTGTTCCTTCACCTGATTACCTGCCTGCGCTGCGAGAGATCTGCGATCGCTACGGAGTTTACCTGATTACAGATGAGATCCAGACCGGAATGGGCAGGACAGGAACACTCTGGGCGGTTGACCAGGTTAATGTTGTACCGGATATATTAATCATGGGTAAAGCCTTTGGGGGAGGGGTAATGCCGATTACCGGCATAGCCGCCCGTCCAGAGCTCTGGCAAAACATGCTTGACAATCCCTGGATCCTTGGTTCTCCTACCTTTGGAGGCAACCCGCTGAGCTGCTCTGCGGCAATTGCGGCAATCAAGTACACCATTGAGTGGGATGTCCCCCGGATGGCCAGAGAAAAAGGAGATTATATTCTCGAAAAACTTTTTCAGCTAAAAGATCAGTATCCTGATGTTCTGCGTGACGTGCGGGGCAAGGGGCTTCTGCTCGGCATGGAATTCCCGACAGACGAGGTCGGGTTTGCCCTGGCTAAAGATTTATTTGACCAGAGAATTCTTGTCGGTGGAACCTTGAATAATGCCCGGGTAATCCGGATAGAACCACCGGCAGTTATCAGCTATGAGCAGATCGACACGGTCCTGGCAGCCCTGGAAAAAACACTGGCAAAGCTCAATAATTGAGCAGTTGAATTACTGACAAACTTTAAAAAGGCCTGCCCGGCTTCTTATGATCCATGGCTTTTTATAAAGCCAATAATTGCTTCAGTAAGCAATACCCGGTCGTAGTCGAGAGGGGCGATGTGCTGCGAGTTATCCAACCAGAGCAGTTCTTTTTCCTGCGAACCAAGCTCTCTGTAGATTTGTTCTGCATCGTCCGGTGATACGGTGCGATCCTGCCTGGCCCCAACTACTAGCGCCGGCTGCCTGATCAAGGGCAAATCAAGGCGAACCAGGCCGGTCAGCTTAATCAGCTGGTGAACTGCCGGAAGCGAATGGTATTGGTAATTAACCTCGTGGGCTTCCGGATCGTTAATCGACGGCAGGCCACCACGTACTGAGCGAATAAAATACTTAGCAACCGGAACCAGCCGGAATTTAATTTTACTGAGCCGGT
>CAZCHW010000365.1:0-2190 GCA_964498375.1 uncultured Syntrophomonadaceae bacterium
CAAACCGAATTACGCACTCGCTGCTTAATCTAAAGTAGCGCATCCCTCCTTTCCCTGGCCGGGGGAGAGATCAGGGGTGTCACTAATCCGGTCTACTGTCAGGACGGTTGTCTCGCCTTCCTGCCGGGAAATTCAATGAGGCTGGCGCTAGGGGATCCTGTTTCGGGGAGCCCGGGGCGCGACACTCAAATCCGGAACTAAGCTTGTAGATGCTTCTGTTGCTGGGCCTTCGGACGCGGGTTCGACTCCCGCCGCCTCCACCAATTAAAGATTTAATACTCGCGAGCCTTGATCGGCTCGCCTTTTGCTGTACTGCGGTGCTGGGTGAAATATAATGGTTTTAATGCAGGATTAAGCGCTTGATTGCGAAATCCTTATCAAGAGGAATTGAAAGGTGTGCTAACCTTATATGGATACGGTAAGGGCAATTCAAAATGAACTAGATCAATTTAGAGACCCGGAAAAAGCAGCTTTTTTGCCAAAGTTTTTTCAGGCCTTCCCGGGAGGTTACGGGGAAGGTGATCTCTTTCTAGGGGTGACGGTTCCTAACCAGAGAAAAGTTGCCGGCAAGTATTACCGGCTTGTTTCCTTAGAGGAACTAAGGAAACTCTTAAAAAGCAAATACCATGAACATCGCTTAACCGCCCTTTTTATTCTTGTGCAGAATTATGATAAGGCAAAATCTGAACCGGAACGAAAAAAGCTGGTTGACTTTTACCTGTCTAATCTTGCTTCTGTTAACAGCTGGGACCTGGTAGATTCATCGGCTTACAAAATATTGGGGCCTTATCTTCAGGATAAAGACAAGAGTATCCTGGTAGATTTAGCAGCTGATGACAACCTGTGGAAGCAGCGCGTGGCTATTATTGCCACTTTTCACTTTATTAAGCAGGGCGACTTTGCTCCTACGCTGAAACTGGCAGATATGCTGCTTGATCACGAACATGATCTTATTCACAAGGCAGTGGGCTGGATGCTGCGGGAGGTAGGAAAGCGGAATTTTGAGAAAGAATATCACTACCTTCTGCAAAGATACAAAGAAATGCCGCGGACAATGCTGCGTTATGCAATAGAGAAGTTTGATCCGGCTTTGCGGAAGAAATTCCTGGCCGGTGAACTTTAAGGCATATATCGTTTATGATACGACCAATTGTCTCAGGGTAATCGATATAAATGATTGTTATTGTTGTTCCCCCATTTTTCACCCGTAATTATTGCTAAATAAAAAAAGAATAAACTCCAGCAATATATAAAAGGATTAAGTTAGCAATTTGTTGAAATAGTAAAAAATTTCTTTCGGCCAAAATAGAGAAACATCCTGTCTGAATAAAAAACAAAATGTCTGCAAGAAAGATTGAGAACAGCGTCGATTTGGCACGAAGGGTATTTAATATTAACTAGGGGAGGGCGTAATGAAAAATCGTTTTATTTTACTGGTTGAAGATAACCCCGATGATGAGGAATTGACGCTGATGGGATTGAAAAAAAGCGGAATTGCCAATGAAATATATGTAGTGCGGGATGGCGAAGAGGCTTTACATTTTTTGTTCGCTGAAGGGGAGTATGAAGAACGTGACCAGGGTATGCTTCCGGCAGTGATTCTGCTCGATTTAAAACTGCCCAAATTAAGCGGTTTCGAAGTATTGCAACAGGTCAGGTCAAATCCAGTGACCCGCTGTGTTCCAGTAGTTATTCTAACTTCATCCAGTGAAGAAGAAGACGTGCTGGCCGGATACAAATTGGGAGCCAACAGCTATGTTCGTAAACCGGTTGAGTTTAAACATTTTGCCGATGCTGTTAATCAACTTGGGCTATATTGGCTTCTCTTGAACGAGCCGCCTGCCTGCGGCAAATAGCTTTTTGTACAATAGCAGCTCTGTCAGAAGCTTAAGGAGGTAACTTATGAATCAGCTGCTGCGCTTACTGATAGTTGAAGATATTCCTGATGATGCCGAACTGATGGTGATGCGGCTTGAGGAGGAAGGCTTTGAAGTTCAATGGCAACGGGTACAAACTGAAGAAGATTACCTGGCAGCCCTGAAAGAAGAACCCGACTGTATTCTGGCTGACTGGGCCCTGCCAAAATTCAGCGGTATGCGTGCCCTGGCAATTTTAAATGAAAGTGGCCTCGATATACCCTTCATTTTAGTGTCAGGATCAATCGGGGAAGAAGCAGCTATTGATGCTCTG
>CAZCHW010000366.1:0-2177 GCA_964498375.1 uncultured Syntrophomonadaceae bacterium
CAGGATTAGAAATTAACCCGCGGGCAATAGCGAGCATCGCTCTTTCCCCGCCGCTCAATGTTCCGGCGTGCTGAGCAAGTCTTTCTTTCAGGATTGGAAACGTTTCAACGACATCATCAAACCTTTCGTTAAAAACTTTTGTATCCTTTTCAAAGTAAAGACCCATTTTAAGGTTTTTCTCCACACTCATCTTGGGAAACAGCGCTTCAGCCTGTACAATCGAGACTCCCAGAGGAATAATTTTGTGCGGAGGCTGTCCCTCCACCGACTGGTTCATGAAAGTAATCTTGCCCTCGTCAGGCCTGACCAGCCCCAATACTGTGTTAAGCAGCGTAGATTTGCCGGCCCCGTTTGCCCCTAGAACACAGACTACTTCACCTTTTTCAACCTGCAGATCTATATTACGCAGCATCGGGATTTTACCGTAGCTGGTACTGACATTCTCCATCTTTAACATGCGGCTTCCTCCCCCAGATTGGCCTGGCGCACTTCAACATTGGCTGACACTTCACCGAAACTACCTTCACAAATTTTCTTCCCGTAGTTAAGGGCAAAGCAGCGGTCTGAAACGCCGGAGATAACAGACATATCATGCTCGATTATTATAACGCTAAGGTTTTTCTGCTGTTCCCTGATCTTACCGATGTCTTCCATCATACTCTTGGTTTCTTCGCGGTTAAGACCAGCAGAAGGTTCATCAAGCAGCAATAAAGCAGGTTCTGAGGCCAGGGCACGGCATATTTCCACCCTGCGGCGGTCTATATGCGGTATGTTTTCTGCCTTGTCAAATCGCCGCTCTATTAAATCGGGATTAAAAAAGTTTAGAAGCTCTAATGCCTTTTCGATGCCCGCCTTAATTTCATTGTCAACACGTCTTTTATTGAACAGTAAGTCAAACCAGTTTGATTTTTGTTTAACAAACATCCCACTCAGAACATTGTCAAGAACACTTAGGTCCCAGAGCAGCTTACTACTCTGAAAAGTCCTGGCAATCCCAATTTCTCGAGCTTCATGCGGCAGCATGCTGGTGACATCCTGCCCCTTAAAATGTATTGTTCCCCTGCTCGGCTTGTAAATCATACTGACCAGGTTAAAGAAAGTAGTTTTACCAGAACCATTCGGCCCAATCAGGCCAATTGTTTCGTTTTCATTAATGTGAAAGTCTATAGTATCTACAGCCCATAGTTCACCGAAATTAATTGATAATCCTTTAGTTTCAAGCAAAGTCAATGTTCTACACCCCTTACTTGTCTGCCGTATTTTGTCCGGCGGGCTTCGAGAATCCGCCCTTATAGTCCAACATCGAAGGTTTCAACCTTACATACTCACCGTAAGTTCTTATGCGGCGGGGAATAATACCCTCCGAGCGCAGAAGAAGCATGATTACAATAACCAGACCGTAAGCCAGCATCCTGAAGTCGGTCAGTTCCATCAATTTTTGGTCCACCAGGGTTAAAATAGCTGCCCCTGCGATTACGCCAATCACATTGTCCATTCCGCCAAGGATAATCATAGATAATATGATCAGGGACCGTAAAAAGGTAAAATCGTCAGGCCCGACGTAGGTCATGTAATGAGCATAGACCACACCGGCCACACTGGCAAAGGCCCCGCCGATACAGAATGCAAGCAATTTGGTTTTAGTCAGGTTTATACCCTGGCAGGCAGCGACTACATCGTCACCGGCTATAGCATTCCAAGCTAAACCAATCCGCGAGTTATACAATTTGGCAGCAAACAATGCAGCGAGAATTAACATAATTGCCGCCATATAAAAATAGTGGACCTGATATGGCAAATTAGCCCCGAAAAGGGTGAAAGTGCCACGAAAAGTATAATCACCGATAGTAAAGGGAGGCACACCGGGTAAACCGTTTGGCCCGCCAACTGCCTTTGTATTCATAAGCATCAGGTAAAAAACGGTCTGCATGGCGATAGTTACAAGAGATAAATAGTAACCTTTGGTTTTCAAAGTCGGCGCACCGACAATGTAACCGATCAGCACACCCATAACAGCGGCAGCGATAAAACCAAGCCAAGGCGACATCCCCAGTTTAATGGTCAGCATTGCGGAAGTATAAGCTCCAACTCCGAAAAAAGCTGCCGGGGCAAAGTTAACCATATCGGTACTGCCCATTTGAAAATTAATACCCAGACAGATGGTCGCATAAATACAG
>CAZCHW010000367.1:0-2136 GCA_964498375.1 uncultured Syntrophomonadaceae bacterium
TTGAGCAGTAAAGGAGGATCATGCTTTGTCCGAAATTAATTGGTGGATGCTGATCAACAGACACTGGGGTAAGATACTAGGTGGGCTAATCGGTTTGATCTTCGCCCTGCTGGTTGTTAATTATGGATTCTGGTTAAGCTTATTTATATTTCTTTGTATAGCCATCGGATTGTTGATTGGCTGGCGGCTTGATGCCGGTGGCGGGGTGGGACGCTTTTTTAGCCGTTTCTTTTCCCGTGATGATTACTAAATTTATTGCCAGCCGGTTTAGTTTAGTTTTATAGACAACCAGAACTGCGGAGGTTGGAAACCCTTGTCCCGTCGTTTAGCACGAGAAGTAGCCTTCATGGCTTTGTTCCAAATTGACATCGGTAAATGCAGAGCGGAATTGGCCTTACGGCATTCGCTTGAAGGTTACCGGTTAAATGAAGAAGAAAAACAGTTTATCACTGAGCTGGTTGTCGGGACTGTCGACAACCAGCCATTTCTTGATCAGCTAATTAAGAAGCACCTTGTTAAGTGGGAACTGGACCGCCTGTCGGCGGTTGACCGCAATCTGTTAAGATTAGCTCTCTATGAGATACTATTCAGGCCCGATATCCCCCATGCTGTATCGATCAACGAAGCCCTGGAGCTGGCCAAGAAATATGGCGGCACGGTTGAAGCGGTTGGTTTTATTAACGGAGTACTCGATCGGGCTGTAGGAGAAGCCCGTGACCGTGAAGGATAAATCTGCTCTATTTTTGGGGATCGATACTTCAGCCTATACTACTTCGCTGGCCCTTGTAGATGGGGCTGAGCGAATTATTTATGATCGCAGGCGTCTGTTGCCGGTCGGTAAAAACCAGCTTGGTTTGCGCCAGGCCGACGCAGTGTTTGCCCACCTTCAAAACCTGCCCCATCTTTTCGAACAGGCCAAATCTGCAGCAACTCATTTACTTCCTGCTGCTGTAGCAGTATCGGTTAAGCCACGCCCTCGTGAAAATTCCTACATGCCGGTTTTTAAAGTTGGTGAAACCCTTGGACTGTTCCTCCATGATACAGCAGGGGTAAGATATTACCCTTCAACCCACCAGGAAGGCCATCTGATTGCAGGCCTTTGGTCGGCAGGTTTGCCGCTGGGCCGTTACCTTGCTATTCATCTTTCCGGTGGGACTACAGAACTTTTATCGGTTGAAGAAACCGCCCCCGGGAACTTGAATATCGATCTGCTTGGTGGAACAGAAGATTTAAATGCCGGGCAATTTGTTGACAGAATTGGCCTGGCCATGGGGTTGGAATTTCCTGCCGGTTCTGCCCTGGAGCACTTGGCTGAGCATAAACAAATAAATGCCAGTGAAATTAAGCTGCCAGTAGCAGTCAGGGGGAGATCAATCAGCTTTTCAGGACCGGCCAGTCAGGCTGAACGGCTGCTTGATCAGGGTTGTTCACATGCAGCTCTGGCCCGGGCGGTTGAAATTTGCATTGCCCGGTCATTAATTGCGGCTGTTCGTAACCTGTCAGATCAACAGGGCCCATACCAGGGATTGCTTGCTGTTGGCGGAGTGATGGGCAACAAGACTATCCGGGCAATGCTTGCCGGTGAGTTGAAGGGTTGGAAAGTTTATTTCGCAGACTCAAGTTATGCATCTGACAATGCTGTTGGGCTGGCCGTACAGGCCAGACGATTGTTTTTTTCCTGCCGGGGTTAACCAGGCTAAAATGGTGGGTTGGAAAAGGAATTTCTAATCATATGAAGAAGTTAACAATGTGATTTTAATCCTTAAGTGTTGTTGATTTCGTTGGGAGAGAGAAGAACAAATATGTCCAAAGTATTTTTTAGCAGCTGGAATGGAACTATTATTGATGAAAGAAAAAAGCTTTTGGATGACCGGATCGACCTGGAAAAATTGAAGCTGCCTGCTTCGTTTGAAGGGAAAGAATTACGTGCCCTGGCCGGCTGGTCTGGCCTGGTAGTGTTGGATCCCGAGATCAATATTGTCCCTGTTTTGCAAGAATATTACAGGAGGATGCAGCAGGAATCCTGTGGACGTTGTATTCCCTGCCGGGTTGGCAGCAAAGCAATTACTGACCGGCTGGAACAAATTACTTCCGGCGGAGGAAATGAAGATGATCTGGAAATGCTCGCTGATCTGG
>CAZCHW010000368.1:0-2132 GCA_964498375.1 uncultured Syntrophomonadaceae bacterium
ACTCTGGCTGGTGCGAGTTTACAGTTTGATATATTGTTTGAAAATTGGCTGTGGGCGGCTGTTTACATCTTAGCCCGTGGATTTGGAAAGGTAGGCGGAGCATTTTTAGGAGCCAGATTAGTGGGGGCGGAAGAGGTTGTTCAGAAATACTTAGGTTTTGCCATGTTTTCCAAGGCAGGTTTAACCATTGGTCTGTTAATGCTGGTTACCGACCGTTTCCCGGAGCTTGCGGTTACTATTGTTGCCATAGAGCTGGCAGCGGTCTCAGTTTGTGAACTGATCGGCCCCCTGGGTACACGTTTTGCTATACTTAAATCCGGAGAAGCATACAACTCAGTGTTGGGTAGCTCAAAATAGTTTTGCATTTGCAAAAATGTAAATATTAAGTATAATAAAACTTAAATATCCAACTTAAGTGCATTTATGTTATCTCTGGCATTTATCTGTATTAAGTGGAAAGGATCTGAAGGATGATTAAACGGCTACCTTTCATAGTGGTTTGTCTGCTGATAGTGCTATACTGGCCTGCTTCAGCGGTAGCCTCTGTAAATTATAATCCCCTGACCAGGGAAGAGTTTGAGCGTTGGGTAGACCAGCCTGAATATACTGTCTTGAATTATTTCCCCAACAAAGGGCATAATTGCACTTGGTACGCCCATGGACGAATGATGCAGCTTGGTTATTGTAAATATGCTCTTGATACGATGCGCTTTAACGCTAATACCTGGGCAGATCGAGCCGACAGAGGCGCTGTGGTAAGTGATTTGCCTGCACCGGGTAGCATTGCTTCCTGGGGGAGCGGTGAATACTTTGGTAGTGCACTTGGCCATGTAGCTGTCGTGGAAATTGTTTACGATGATGGTTCAATTCTTATTTCTGAGTCCAGCAGTAGTGCGGCGGCATATAACCTCAGGCGTATATATCCCGGCAACACCATTTGGCCTTCAGCCTTTATCGAGGTTCCCCGGGGGCAGGAGAAATCGAGGCGTTTTGCTGTTGATGAGCTGGTGCGGACAACTGTCAATAACCTTTATTTCCGGCTTGAAGGGGTTAACCAGCAGCCAATCCTGATGCCTAAAGACACCATTCTGGCTGTGCGTGAACACTTTGCCAACGGTATTTATTCGTCTCAACCTGGAAGTATAACTTCTTATCATTATTGGTGGTATGCTACCCTGGTTGTCGAAGGAGAATTAAAACATGGCTGGGTTGCCGAAACTTATCTTAATTCTGTCGGATTTGGAGAATTGCCGCAGCCGACCCTCCCCAGCCCCGGTCAGGGACTTGAGTCAGATTCTGACCCGCCAGCTGAAGAAGATCCCCCTGCTGTCATCCCCGGATCGGAGTCTAAACCGGGGAAATCCGATTCTAGTCCTGAAACTGAACTAGCCCCGGAAACTAAACCTGAGCTGGAATATCAGCTGGGCGATTTACTCGGTAACGGTTTAATTGATATCAGAGATGTCACTTTAGTTTTGCAGCATGTATTAAAAATTAAAGAGCTCGAATTTGAAATGCTTCCCCCTGCAGATGTCAATGAAGATGGTTTGATCGATGTGCGCGATGCTGCATTAATGATGCGTTATATTCTTGGATTTATTGACTCATTTCAATCCAGGGCAGCAGTTGATTAATTGAAAGCATGTTAAAAACCACGGGTTTGACCGCGCCAGGGCGGTTTTTTGCCCAGCTTAAATTCTTCCACTCCCGGGCCTTTTAAGCTGCGCAGACGCCAGATCCCGTAAATATAAGTAAAAACCAGGACGATTATAATTGCCGGCCAGCCCAGAAGGAGGTTGACCCAGGCCAGGGTGAAGGCAGCTCCCTGGCGAAAAAGGTAAACCTGCAAAATGAGACGCGTTGCGAGCATAGCAGCCCACAACCAGGTTACTTCCCGGTAGGCTGGCTTTACATCAGCACGCCAAAACCATGCCAAAGGCCAACCCCGGGTCAAGTGACTGGCCCAGGCTGCTAGTGGTTTGCCGGCAAACAGGCTGAACAGGGTAACAGTAAAAAGTAGAGCGCTTGACAGCAGTGCTGGAACAAAATAGCTGGTAGCAGTTTGGGTAATATAAGCCAGGCCGGCAGCTAAAGCAACGCCCAGCAGACCACCTAGAGCATAGAGCCAGCTT
>CAZCHW010000369.1:0-2122 GCA_964498375.1 uncultured Syntrophomonadaceae bacterium
TCGTCCCTGGTGGCATTTTTCAATCAACTCTTCTATAACTACAATATACCAGGTGTCGATCAGGATGATGAGCAGAACGCTCGAATAATAGCAAAGTTATTACAGGAGTTTCCCCAATATCAGGAAGGCCAGGCTGTCCCGCCACTCTGGCACTATCTTGATCAGCTGCCACCAGGCAGCTTTGATCAGGCGATGCTTGACCTGATGGCTATTTTAGGTCTTAGCTTTTTAGGAAATTTTGGCGGGGCTGAATTGCAGACGGAGTTAGAGGAATTATTAAAAGACTATTTTGATCTTGACTCTGTACAGGGAGACGAAGCTTTACAATTGATCTTATCCCGCATTAGCAGCCTGCAGGAGATCGATCCTTTGACTGACCAGATCTGGGCTGTTTCTGTCGCGGCTGATCCCGGCCACTCAGGCAGCTTAAACCAGCAGTTCAGCGCTGCCAGCGGCCCCTGGGGTGGAGTTTACTCCCCGCTTGGAGATCTGTTGTCAGCCAATTCAAGTGATGTTCCCCAGGAGGAAATTGATCAACTTAACTTATATTTCTTTGGTGATGGCCAGGACGATACTTTCTGGTTTGATTTTACCGAGTATCCGAATTATACAGTTGAGCGCGGCCCCGATTTTGTGGGCAGTTACTTTACCATCGACCAGTATGCCTACACCGACCAGGGAACGATGAAGCGTTATATTGATATCAGCAGCCCCTGGAACCACGGGTACCTTTCTGAAGATATGACCGTTACCGGACAGTCGAGTGTTGAAGAAACGTTCAGCATGCTCAATCTCGAAGCGGGAGTGGATATGCCTGCCAACTGGTGGGTCTTATTTTAAAGGATTACGCTAATATCCAGGTTTGCTTATAAAAAAAACGGTCTGACGGGTTTAACCGGCTCAGGCCGTTTTTGACGTGACACTGACCCGGTGTGATATAATAATAAATATTTAGTGTTTTTGAAATCCAGAGTTTCGGAAAGGGGAATGCCTGTGGCGCAGTTCCTGAACCGTTTTTTACGGTTGTATGGCCGCCGCTTAACTGCATTTACCAATTTGGCAGAAAAGCGGAGTAAAATAGTGTTCCTGTTACTTTCAATATTGATTCTTACTACTTCTCTTGCGGTAAACAAGCAAGTGAACAGTCGTGTTTATGTGGTATACCTGGACGGAGTTGAGCTTGGCCCGGTCAGTGATGCCCGTCTGGTGGAACAGTTTGTCGATGAATTGGTTTTAGAATGCAGCGCCCTGTATGATATGGAACTTCAACTGGGCGAACAAATTGAAATTGTCCCGGAATTCAGGGCGGAATACCAGGCTGCTGTTGATCGTCAGGTAGAGGACCAGATCCGGCAAAAAGCGTCTTTCCTGGCCCCGGCATTTCTTCTGCACATTAACGGTAAACCGGTAGTGCCGCTGGCTTCAGAGAAAGATCTCGAAGAAATAGTAAATTCTCTGAAAAATTTATACAGCCGGAGCAGTGAAAGCATCTGCGATATTTATATTGTTGAAGAGCTTGAGCTTGAAAGTTGCCAGGTCGATCCTGAATACCTGGTTTCGCCAGCCGAAGTGATTGATCTTTTTCACGGCCAGGGTGGGGGAAGTGCTGGATTAACTGCCTCGAGAGAGCTGAACACCCAACCGGATCTAGAGGTTAACCGGGGCAGCGTGCTTAGCCGCGGTATTTTCAGCTTTCAGCAGGAAAGCAGTGATGATGAGGCAACAGCCGGTAACCTTACCGTTCAGGCAATTGCCTCGGAGCAGCTGGAGCCACTGTCAATTAATGTTCAAACAGTGGAAGAGATTACGGTAATTGAAGAAATTCCCTTTGATACTGATCTTGTGGAAGATGCCAAGCTGACTGTAAATCAAACTGAAATAATCAGTGAGGGGGCTGCCGGGGAAAAAGAGGTTACTTACCAGGTGATTCGGGAAAACGGTTTTGAAATTGAACGAATAGTATTAGACGAAGCGGTTCTGGTAGAGCCGGTAAACCAGGTTGAGGCGCAGGGAACCAGACCGGCAGCAGTGCCGTCGGGAGGTACTTTTATCTGGCCGGTTCAGGGCGAGGGTATTATCTACAACGGTTACAGGCCCGGCCACCTGGCGATTGATATTCATA
>CAZCHW010000370.1:0-2122 GCA_964498375.1 uncultured Syntrophomonadaceae bacterium
CGGGTCGGTAACCGCCATCCGATGATTACTCCTTACGAAAGTTTTGAAACGCAGGATGGTTATGTGATTTTTGCTGTTGGAAATCAGCGTCTCTGGGAGAATTTTATCAATGTTCTTGGTTGTGAAAACTTAAATGATGACCCCCGCTTTGCTGATATGAAAAGCCGTAACCAGCACCCCGGTGAATTGAAAGAGATAATTGAAGAGATCACTTGCAATAAAACAACAGGGCATTGGGTTGAGCTGATGGAAAAAGCCGGAGTGCCCTGCGGCAGGATTCGAACGATTGACCAGGTATTAACTGATCCTCATGTTGATGTCAGGGAAATGGTTGTCGAACGAGATCACCCAACAGCCGGCCCAATTAAGCTGACCGGTGTTCCAACCAAACTATCACTTACCCCCGGGGATGTCCTGCTTCCACCACCGACCCTGGGCCAGCACACCGAGGAAATATTAACTGCACTTGGTTATGGAAGTGAAACAATCAATGAGATGAAAGAAAAAGGCATAGTGTAAGCATCTAAAAAGTAAATTATTTTTTTAAGTAGTATATAATTATCTAGTAACCGTCCGGGGCGCGGTTTACCGCGCCTTCATTTTATAAAGGGAAGATCTTTCTATACTACCCAGATAGGAAGGATCAGATGTGCCCTAGAACTGGGTGAACATGGAGTATTGAACCTTTTATATTGTAACATTGAACCGATTAAAAAATAATAATTCCGGGGTATTCTTAATGAAACAGCTATCGCTTTTAGGCCAGTTAGAGCCTCTTGATCTTAATCCTCCCTTGCTGACCTCCTTTTATGGTGGAGGAGGTAAAACCACGCTTATGCGTGCTTTGGCTGAAGAACTTAGCAACGCTGGATTAAAAGCTCTATTAACTACAACAACTAAAATATTCCCCTATCCCGATTTAGTTCACTTCTACAGCGATAAACCGGTTAAGCTGAAAGCAGAACTCTTAAACCACTTAATTTCATCTAACCTGGCTGTATTCGGCAGGCCGATCGAACAATCAGGGAAGATTGATGGAATTACTACAGAAGAAGCTGAAACGCTCTTTAAAGCTTTACAGGTTAGCTTGCTGGTTGAAGGAGACGGCTCAAAAGGACTGCCCATAAAAGGCTATAATGCCTATGAACCAGTATTACCAGCGGCAAGCAACCTGATTGTTCCGGTTATTGGCGCGAATGCCCTGGAATGCCCGGTTGAGGAAAGTTATGTACATCGCAGTGCAACATATAAAATGCAGTTGGGTCTTGACGATAAAAAAAAGCAGATAATCGATGAAGATTTAATTGCCAAAACATATGCGTACATGGCTAATGTGGGCCAAAAACAGGCAGCTGAAGCAAAAACTCTATACGTGTTGAACAAGTATGATTGCCTGAAGGATCCTGTCAGGGCGATAGAAATTGCCCGTGCAATGGGCAGGTATAATTTGCTCGGCACCTTGCTGGTTACAGAAGCCAGGATGGGTAATCCGGTTAAAATGGTACTAGGGGTCCGAAAAAATCAGGAACCAGTGAAAGTTGCCGCTGTAATCCTGGCTGCCGGCACTTCTCGCCGTATGGGTAGAGATAAACTGGCGCTGCCGTTCAAAGACAGCACAGTTTTAGAAGAAACAATACGGCAGGTGCGTGGTGCAAACCTAGATCAAATAATCCTTGTTGTCCAGCCAGACAGTAAGTGGAAGCAGCTGGCTGAACGCCAAGAGATTAAAATAGTTGAAAATCCTGGTTATCTTTCAGGACAGGCCGGATCATTGATAAAAGGATTGGAAGCGGTTTCGGCAGAAATTCAGGGAGTACTTTTTACCCTGGCTGATCAGCCACTAATTACAAGCCCTGTATATAATCAACTGTTGAGCTCTTACAGGTTAAACCTGAAAAATGTAACTTATCCGTTATACCAAGGCAAGCGCGGAAATCCTGTTTTGTTTGATCGAGTGCGATGGCCTGAGCTTCTTTGTTTAGCCGGAGACCGGGGTGGAAGAGAACTCCTGGCTGAAATTGAACCGAACCAACATGATCAGGTCGATCTTTCCAACCGGGAAATCTTAATCGACCTCGATACTGAAGCTGATTACAAAAAATACTTATCCTGATTTCTTGAA
>CAZCHW010000371.1:0-2116 GCA_964498375.1 uncultured Syntrophomonadaceae bacterium
CCCCTTTTTTAGCTGCAGTAGGCATGAATGAAGCCGGTTTGGCCCAGGGAGTAAACAGTGTTGATTCGATCGATAATCGCCCCGGTATTCCCCGGATGTTTTCTGCCAGGGCGGTGCTTGAAGCAACAACTCTTGATGAAGCCAAACAAAATGCAGCGCCTGCAGACAGGGCCGGAGGCTATAATTACTTGCTGGTCAGTTCAGACGGCCGGCTTGGTAATTTTGAAACTACAGCCACTGAAACAGATTTTCTGCCTGCAAGCAGCGTGGCCTGTCACACCAACCATTACATCAGCCCTCGGCTAATGCCTCTTGCCTGCCCGGCGACCGAGCATTCTAAATTTCGCTACCGGCGTTTGACCGAGCTGGTTGAGCACATTTCTGGTGCTGGTGCAATAAATTCCTTCAGTTTGCTCAAAAATATCTTAAGCGACCATCAAAACAGGCCTTTATCAATTTGCCGCCATGAAAATGAGCAACCAGACCACAATGCGACAATATTTTCCGTTATTATTGATCTTAATCAGCGCAAGTTGGGGGTTGCCGTCGGGAATCCATGTGATAACATGTTTACAGAGGTACCATTATGATGGGATGGTGGGATAAGAATGAGCGGAATAACTGCCCTTGAACAAAAAATTAACGAAGAACGTGATCAACTGATCAAAATGGCCGGGGCCATTCACAAGAATCCCGAGCTTGGTGGCGATGAAAATTTTGCTGTTGACCTGATTACTTCGTATCTCGAGGAGAAAGGCTTTAAGGTCTGGCGCGGCCTCGGTGGACTGAAAACCGCTTTTATGGCCAGTTATGGCGATGAAGGATACCACATCGGGTATTGTTCCGAGTATGATGCATTGCCTGAAATAGGACACGGATGCGGACATAACCTGATCGGTATTGCCGGGGTGGCTGCCGGGGTAGCTCTGGCAGCAGCTTTAAGAGGTCAACCCGGTCGGGTTTCTGTAATTGGAACGCCGAACGAGGAAAATGAAGGGGGTAAGGTTGACCTTGTCCGGGCCGGCGTATTTGACGATGTTGATGCGGCGATGATGTTTCACCCCGGTTGTTCAACCAGTTTCCATGTTCAATCACTGGCCTGTCGCGATTACCGCTTTATCTTTCACGGGCGAAGTGTCCATGCTTCTACGGAGCCCTGGGAGGGACAGAACGCTCTTGACGGAGTTATTCAGACCTTTAACGGAATCAATGCCCTGCGCCAGTATTTGAAAGATGATGTTCGTATTCATGGCATTATTTCTGAAGGAGGGCGGGCGCCTAACGTTATTCCCGACCGGGCTGCCGCAGATTTTATTATCAGGGCACGGGACAGCAGTTATCTCACTGAGGTAGTCGAGAAAGTTGTTGCCTGTGCCAGGGCGGCTGCCATAGCCAGCGGAACCAGGCTCGAAATAAGTGAATCGGGTTACCCGTACGATGCAATGATCAGTAATGCTGTTATGGCCGACCTGTTTGCCGCCAGCTTAAAGGAAGCCGGATATGCAATCGATTCACCATATGATGAAGGACTGGGCTCAATTGATATGGGGAATGTCAGTAAAGTAACCCCTTCAATTCACCCTGTTGTTGCCATTACTGACCAGTGGGTGCCGGGACACACTCATGAATTTACGGCGCTGTGCGATTCAGAGCAGGCTTACCAGGTTATGCTGACCGTTGGACAGGCGCTGGCAATGACCGGGTTAAAAATAATTGGAGATCGGCAGCTACAACAAAAAATCAGCGATGAATTTGCAGCAGTAAAAAACTAGTCACATTTGTATATAATACTGGTTATGTGATTGAAGGATGTGTTTTAAGATGCCGCACGATTTAACCGAAGAAATTATACCAAACCTGTTTCGGGCGACAGTTCCCCTGCCGCACAACCCTCTGAAAGCAACTAATTCGTACCTGATCAAGGCTAAACCGCGTAACCTGGTGATTGATACAGGCCTGAACCGGGAAGAATGTAAGAAAGCTCTACTGCAGGCCTTTGCCGTAACAGACCTGAACCTGGAGCAGACAGATTTTTTTATTACTCATTTACATGCCGATCATATCGGGTTAGTTGAGTCTTTAGCTTCTGTCAATGCAAAGATTTATTTTAACCGAC
>CAZCHW010000372.1:0-2107 GCA_964498375.1 uncultured Syntrophomonadaceae bacterium
GAAGGTGAGGAGAAATGGCTCCTCGATTTTACACAATTATATGGGCTTAACTATTATTAGCCCTTCACAATATAATAATATATAGATGTTTTATGATTATGTTGTATCTATTAACTCAAGGAGGATGATTGTCAATGCTTTCAGAAAAACTGTTAACCAAGCTTAACGAGCAAATTACCCACGAATTTTTTTCTGCCCACTACTACCTGGCTATGGCTGCATATTTTAAAACAGAGGATCTGGACGGTTTCGCCAATTTCTTTCTGGTTCAGGCTGAAGAAGAGCGCTTCCACGCTATGAAGTTTTTTGAATTCATCAATGACCAGGGAAAAGAAGCAGTAATTACCGGCTTTAAAGATCCGAAGCGCGATTTTAAATCGGCTGAAGAAATTTTTAGCCTGGCTTTGGAACATGAAATATTGGTAAGCAGCCTGATTAACAAATTGATGGATATTGCCCAGGAAGAAAAACATTACCCCAGCATTAGTTTCTTGCAGTGGTTTATTGATGAACAGGTGGAAGAAGAAGCAAGTATGAGCAAGCTTTTGAGCATGGTAAAAAGAGTTGGCGATAAAGGGCACGGCATTCTAATGCTCGACAAAGAACTGGCCACCAGAACCTTCACCCCGGATGCTGAGTAAATTATAATCGTCACGCCGGTCAGGATATTCCCGATTCGTTAAAAGAGCCTTGCCGCATTAACTGGGCAGGGCTCGTTTCTTCCCTGCTTCAGCCACTAAAAAACTGCCACTCACTACGGTCTAAAGCACTACCGGCTCATCGACCTGCCGGTTGCCTTCTTCAGGCAGGTATGGCCAACAATTTAGTTGAAATATACTACGAAATGAAGCTTTGGCACTGGTTGCTATCAAGCTTCACATTTTAATAACTTTACGAGGTGTAAAAATGGCCAAACAATTTTTAGTAATCGGTGTGGGGCGATTCGGCTTCAGCGTTGCTCGCAATCTATGCTCATTGGGTCACGAAGTTATGGTTTTGGATAATGACGAAAAGCAAATTAAAATGATTAGCAACGAAGTTACTCATGCTGTTCAGGGAGATGCAACAAATGTAGACAACTTAAACGCCCTTGGAATAGACAGTTTTAATGCAGTTATTTTGGCGATTGGAGAGAATTTACAGGCAAGCATAATGACTGCAATACTACTGAATGAGTTAAAAGCCAGGTTTGTTGTAGCCAAAGCCCGATCGGAACTGCACGGCAGGACACTTGAAAAACTTGGGGTTGGTCATGTAATATTTCCTGAACGCGATATGGGTAAAAGGTTGGCACGCAACATTATTTCACCCTCGATGGTGGACTTTTTCGAGCTTTCAGATAAATATAACGTGATTGAAGTAGCAGCCGGGGAATATATGATCGGTAAAACACTTGAGGAACTTGATTTACTTAAAAAGCACAGTATTAATATTATTGCAATCAACCGGAACAGCGAAGAAGACCCCGTTCTAATGCCTCTGCCGGACCTGATTGTTCAGGAAAATGACGTAATTGTTGCTATTGGATCAAATGAAGCCCACAAAAAAATGAATTGGATCTAAACCGCCAGGCATAATTAAGCAATACTGGTTATGAGATTATAATAAAGCCATTAATGGTTGCAGGTTATCATTCAACTCAAGGGTATCAATATATTCAGCAATTCTTACAGCTTCTTCGTTATTCTTTACCTGCTCCATTAGCCAGTAATATTTGTTCTCAAGCTCTTCAGGACTCAAAGGATTATCCCAGTCTCCAGCGGCCTGTTTAGCCCCGGAGCAATAGCGCTTGTTATTTTTAGTAATAATTTCAATCTCTGATTCTGCTCTGGCAGGAAAATGCCTGTCAAAGCGTTGATCATGTTTTACTTCAATCAAATTGACCAATCTGGATATTGCAGGATCATTTAACTTTTCGTTTATCAGTTGCTGCGGGCCGACCGCTCCGTCGATAATTGCTGCAGCAATCGGAAAAGCAATGTTATATTGCGCTTCTTCTGCGTTTGCGGGCAAGTTTTTTTGCAGGCTGGCGCTTTCTGCGAAAGTGGAAACGATGATCTTTGTAATATCAGGCGCCTTGAGTTCGTAACGCTCGATTAAGTCTAAT
>CAZCHW010000373.1:0-2098 GCA_964498375.1 uncultured Syntrophomonadaceae bacterium
ATTATTTGCCGATGCCAGGGATTACCTGGAAAATTGCAGTGAAACCTTTGACGTTATAATTAGCGACGTTCCAGAACCTGTTGAACAGGGGCCGGCAACGAAACTGTTTACTCACCAGTATTTTACCATGCTGAAGGAAAAGCTTGATCCGCGGGGGATATTATCACTCCAGGCTGGTGATTACGGCTTGCCGTTTATTGAAGCTCACGCGGCGATTTATAATACCATTCGGCAGGTCATGCCCTTTACGAGATCATACCGCTCATTTATTCCTTCCTTTAACACCGAGTGGGGTTTCATTATCGCAGGACCGCAAAAGCAGAATATTCCAAATTGGGAACAGTTTGACAACATCATTGCTGAGCGGAAAATAAACCTTTCTTACTTCGATGGTGAAACTGCGCAATCGTTGTTTGCCCTGCCAAAAGATATCAGGACGCGACTGGCAGAGGAAAAGACAATTATTGACGATGACCAGGTTATTACGATTTACTGACGGATAGATGAAGGAGGTTAACATGAACGAACGGGAAAGAACATTTTTGATGGTTAAACCAGATGGCGTTCAGCGAGCGCTGGTGGGCAATATTATTACTCGCCTGGAAAACAAGGGTCTTAAGCTTGTAGCAATGAAGATGATGCAAATTACCCCGGAATTGGCAGCCCTTCACTATGGAGAGCATCAAGGTAAGCCTTTTTATGATGGTTTAATTGAATTTATTACCTCCGCCCCGGTAGTGGCAATGATCTGGGAAGGCGATAACGTGGTGGAGATGGTTAGAACAATGATGGGTGTTACTGATCCCCTTAAAGCGGCTCCTGGAACAATGAGAGGCGATCTGGCAGTATTTATGGGGAAAAATATTGTTCACGGATCTGATTCAAATGACAGCGCAGCCCGTGAGATGGCCCTGTTTTTTGAGGAGAAAGAAGTCTGCAGCTATTCGCTGCCGCATGAAAACTGTCTCTACGACTGATAGTTTTGCTCAAACGAATTATTATAGAAAATATCTAAAAAAACGGCTTAAAGCCGTTTTTTTACTTGCATATCTGACGGGGCTGGTTTATAATTATAACTAAATAGGTTAGTAATAAAGGGTGGTGGACAGAAATGATCGGAACAAAATGCCCCGGGCAGGATATGCGGTACTGGACTGCAGATGATGTATATGAAGAAAAATGCCCGAATTGCGGAGAACTTATAGAGTTCTTCAAGACCGATATAAGACTTCGTTGTCCCAACTGTAAGACCAGGGTGGCTAACCCCCGATTTAATATGGGTTGCGCCGAATGGTGTGCTTATGCAGAGCAGTGCCTGGGGCCAGGTGCCAGGGGCTTGAAGTCGCAATCATTGAAAGTAATGCTCGAGGAACAGTTAAAAGAAAAGGCAAATGGGAAAACTTTAGAAATAGAAAAAATTAAAACGCTCATTGAAGAGGCGGAAAGAATTTGCCAGGCAGAAAAAATAGATATGTTTCCTGTTTTGGCTGCTCTAACTTCGTTAAGCCTTAAAGATCAGGGGCTTATTGATGATGAGTTTAATTTTATCGATCAAATTAGCGGGGATAACTCATTTCCCCAGGCCGCTGTTAAAGATACACGGGCAATCCTGGAAGATTTAAGATCTGGACAGGCTGAGCAACGTCAGGCCGAACTGGTAGAACAACTTTTAAAAACGCTTGATACAGATATATAAGATTTGGAGGTATGTAAATGGCCAAAGTAATGCGCAAGATTATTGAAATTGATGAAGAAAAATGTGACGGCTGCGGACTCTGTATTCCTTCATGCGCTGAAGGAGCGCTGCAAGTCGTAGAAGGCAAAGCTCGTCTGGTAAAGGATATATATTGTGACGGCCTTGGCAACTGCCTGGGGGAATGTCCACAGGATGCAATATCCATAGTTGAGCGAGAGGCTGAACCATTTGATGAAGCTGCAGTAGATGAATATCTAAAATCAAAAAAACCTTCAAAAGAGATGCCCCTGGCAGATTTCAGCCTTTGCTCGGCCAGTGCAGCGATCCGGGAAGTAAGTAAAGATTCAGGCTCCGGCTCGCAGGATGATAGCGAATATGAGGTCAGTGACAATGAACCGGAAG
>CAZCHW010000374.1:0-2094 GCA_964498375.1 uncultured Syntrophomonadaceae bacterium
TTCGCTGAATACTTTAAAGTTACCGCCCTTGTGGTGTTTAAACATGGATAAACTCTCCTTTTCATCTTTAATCTTCGATGAAACAATTTTTTCCCTGTGAGAATTTATCGCAATATTTGTGCCAACAATAAAAGAAACCGGTTTCCAGGGGTAACGGCTTCTTTGAACTGCTGGTTAAATATAAATTTGCAAGTTTGATAAATAATTGTCTAAAATGATAAACCTGAGGGGACATATTTCCCCGGATCATTACTTATCCAGGAGATCATCCTTCCCAACCAGCGCTGAAATTACATCGGCACGGGTGATGATTCCGATTAGAGAATCTTCATTGTCTACAACAGGTAGCCGGTTAATGTTATGGTCATGCATTAAACGCACCACTTCCGAAAATGGAGTATCTACATGAACAGAAACAACCTCCCTGGTCATCAGCGTTTCCACATTGGTCGCCGCAACCAGTTCAATTACTTCTACACCCCGATGTGTAATATCAATGTGCAGTACTTCCTGGCTTTTTTTAAAAACCCGGTGTGGATCGCGCAGTGGCTGCCCGATAATCTGTTCAGTATAACGCAGGAAATCGGTTTCTGATATAACTCCAACCAGCCTGCTATCTTCATCGACAACCGGCATCCCGCTAAAAGAGTTTTCATCTAAAATTTCCGCTGCCCGCTTCAGGGGCGTTCCGACAGCGACGGTTATTACCGGCGTTGTCATAATATCCTTAGCCAGTAATGCCATTTGCATCCCTCCAGTGGTAATTTTATTGGTTTCACACGTTATTAATTATAAATACCGGGCAGTCAGCATATGCGGCTGCCTGCCCGGCAGTAAGGACTGTTTTCCCGCGCTAAATCAGCTTATATCAAATTGCAGCAGTAAATTATACCTGTCTGCATTAAAACCATTCTAGGTAATTTTACTCAATAAAACCCTGTTCTTTTAACCAGTCTTCTGCAACCTCTGCCGGCAGATAGTCTTCTTCATCAACGAGCATATTCAGATTAGCCATGGTTTCATCATCAAGAGCACGGGCAATCGGGTTGAGAATGTCAGCAACCTGAGGCGCTGCATCGAGAATCTCTTGCCGTACAACCGGAGAAGCGTTGTAAACCGGATGGAAGTTCAGATCATCTTCCAGAACTAAAAGATTAAAAGCAGCAATCCGGCCGTCTGTAGCAAAACACATTGCCGTCGCAAGTTCGCTGTCGCGCAGGGCGGAGTAAAGGATGCCGTAGTCCATAACTTCAACAGTATCGAATTCAAAGCCATAATGTTCAAGTAGGCCGGGGTAACCGTCATCACGGGTCGAATATTCGTGATTGGATCCAAATACCCAGCTTCCGGGATCCGGAGCATCCACACCTTCGTTGATCGCTGCAGCAAGGTCGCTGATACTGCTGATTCCCAGTGCTTCAGCATCAGCCTGTCGCATCATTATTGCATAAGTGTTATTAAAAGCAGTAATGTCCAACCAGGCCAGGTTGTTTTCATTAAGGTCAGTTTCTTTAACCAGATCATAAGCTTCCTGAGGATCAGTGATCACATCGAAACCAAAATAATTAATTAACGCAGTTCCAGTATATTCCCAGTACAGGTCAATTTCACCGGCTTCCAGCGCTTCACGGGCAACCACTGTACCACCAAGTCCGGTTTCATCAACAGTGGGAATGCCATGAGACTCTAAGGCCAGGATAGCGATCTGACTGAGAATCAAGGACTCAGTAAACTCCTTTGAACCGACCACAACCTCAATATCGACCGGTTCATCAACCGGCTCGTCGGCCGGGTCGTCAGACGGCAGATCGGCAACATCTTCACCATCACAACCGATCGCCAAAAACGATCCACCAAGCAACATTAGAAATACCAGTAATACTGTAAAACGTTTTAAAGTCATAAAATATATACCCCCATTATAATATAGTAAACGTACGGGAAAACAGCCAAACTTCTATACTTAACCGGTCCACTTGACCAGTTTTTCTTCAACCCGGGCAATGTAGTAATCAAGGAATATTGCCGTTAAGGCAGCCAATCCTGCTCCGGTAAATACAATCATATCCCGGCGCAGGGAGAGCCCGGTTACAA
>CAZCHW010000375.1:0-2086 GCA_964498375.1 uncultured Syntrophomonadaceae bacterium
CTAAAAGTGAGCTGCGCATAATTAAAACATATTCACCGATCAGGATCAGGGCAAAAGTAATTGTTGGCAGAAACATATAGCGCAATTGGGCCACAAGTTCAGCCCAGGCAGAACTGTAGTAGGCCCCGGGCATCCCCATGCCGCCCAAGGGAAAGATTTGCCAGTAGACGGCAAAAATCATCACCATGATAATCGCTACCCAAAAAGTTGGCATCGAATATAAAATCAGGGAAATGCTAAGGCCAATCACATCAATTCTGGTTCCCCGCTTCCAGGCAAAAATTACCCCCAGTAAAACCCCGAGAATAATTGAAAGAACCGTGGCAGTTCCGATCAGCAGGACTGTCGCAGGAATCCGTTCCATAACAATATCAATAACCGGCTGCCGGTAGTTAAAGGATGTGCCAAAATCTCCGCTAAACAGATCTTTCAGGTATATCCAGAACTGAACTAAACGGCTCTCGTTTAAACCAAATTGTTCCCTGACTCTTTCCAGGGCATCCGCAGAAATCTTCGGGTTGCGAATCAAAACCCGAATAGGATCACCGGGCATAATACGAAAGAGGAAAAAATTCATGCCGATAACGATCAGAATCGTTACCAATGATTGCAGAAACTTTCTAAAAAGGTATCCCCGCATGTTCAAAGCTTTTCCCTCCCGGGAATTTTCTATTTATCTTCCGGCTCAGCGACAAGATTCTTTGAAGGAACCGGAGAGGGATAATAACCGCCCGGCCCCCGAGGGGCCGGGCCTTTATAAACAGTTATTTATTCACCAATTGGACGCAGCTGCTCATAAGTATCTATAATGTTGGTGAACAAAACCGGTCCGGTCCGCGGGTTACGCACCCATCCTTCATATTTGTCATTGCGATAAGCCATCAGTTCGGGGTCGTACGATAGCATTACATAAGGTGAATCATTGTAAAAGATCCGCTGCATTTCCAGGATCATTTCACGCCGGGCTTTCCGGTCCATTGTTCTTTGCTGCTGCAGGTGTAATTGATCATACTCCGGGTTCGAGTAGAAACAGTCGCTCCAGGACATAATTTCGTCTGTAGTGGCAATCTTCAAAATTGAAGAGGGATCAACATCAACAAACCATCCCCAGATAAACAAATCAAAATCGCCGTCATAAATACGATCGGTTAAGGTTCCTTCATCAATTACCGAAACGGTAATTTCGATTCCCACTTCAGCCAGCATATCCTTGATCATTGACGCCATTTTTTGGTTGTCGGGAGATTCATTCCGTATCAGCAGGGAAAAGGATAGCGGTTCCCCTTCGGGGTTGACCCTTATTCCGTCTGCACCCATGTTATAACCGGCAGCTTCCAGAATATCTACTGCCATCTGCGGATTATAAGCGCGGAAATCATCGCCCGGATCATAATGCCAGTATTCAAACAGGGGCGGCACCAGAGCCGAGCCGACTTCACCATAACCCATCAGGGCAACATCGATCATTTCCTGGCGATCCAGGGCATACTCAATGGCAATTCTCACTTCTCGGTCCAGCAGTAAAGGGTTACCCTGTGATGCTTCATCTTCCCAGCAGTTAAATGCAAGTTCGGTAAAGGACGGAGAATCGGCATCAAGCGTAGTGATGTCAGGGCTGTTTTCTTCCTGCAACGCCCTGAACTGAGCGCCGGGCACATCGGCAATAGCGTCAAGTTCACCTTGCTTAAGCGCTTCCACCATCATATCCGTATTGGCATAGATGATAAAAATAACCTCATCAATTGCGGGGCGTCCCAGGAAATAGTTTTCATTGGCAACCAGCCTGGTATATTCACCCTTGCGGTGTTCAACTACCTGGAAGGGACCGGTTCCAATCGGATTATCATTGGTAAACTCACCTTCAGCGTCGGCCGGGTCTATTTCAGACCAGATGTGCTGCGGCAGAATAGGAACCAATATCTGCGGCATCCAGGCAATCGGCTCGTCAGTTGTAATCTTAAGGGTATGTTCATCAAGCACTTCAATATCATCCATTGAAGCAACGTAATCATAAAAGTAACCGAGCTCATTATCACGGATATATTCAAATGTAAATTTGACATCTTCAGCGGTAAATGGTTCCCCG
>CAZCHW010000376.1:0-2080 GCA_964498375.1 uncultured Syntrophomonadaceae bacterium
AGCCAGAACCTCGAGTTCTTCCGGTTCCAGGCTACCAGACACCACGAAAAGGGCCTGGCTGCGGCGATCTTCAAGCCAGGCCAGGCCCGGCATTGCATACACCTCAAAGTAGAGCACATCACCCCTACTTTCAAATATCTGCGGCTCAACACCGATCAGGGTGCCGACATCTTCAACAAATTCCACAGGGTTATCGGTTAACCGATCTGCTCTGACCAGCATTACTTCAGCTGCATTGCTGCGGTAGATTCCAGCCTGGTACTGCGGTTCGCCTTCAGCCGAAAGGATCACTGTATTGTATAGTCGAAACTGGCCATTAATGCTGGAAGGCCAAAGCTCTTCGTCAGCTGCCTCCCCTGCAGGACCATTTTCCATAGCATTTTCTTCAACTCCAAAGGCTGCAATACCAACCTGCCCGTCATCAGCAGCGTGATCAGGTTCAGATTCTGCCCGTTCCACGGGATCAGGAGCCGGCAGCTCTTCAGTTGCAGTTTCCTGCTCCGGCCGGGTTTCTTCTAGCGGTGCTGCAGGTTCGGAAACAGTTAGCGGCTCTTCTTCGACCTGCAGGGCTGCCATTTCTTCTGGTGCATCTTCAGCGATTAAGCTATCGGCTACTGGTTGGGCACCAAAATGCAGAGAGCGGATAAAACCAATACTTCCCAGTACAAGAACCAGAAACAGGGCAGCTACTGCTGCCATTTTATGCCAACCAAACCGGGCAAACCTGGAGGCTGGCCGGGGTTTTTCCAGGTGTTTTTCCAGCCTGTGCCAGGCCCTAGCTGTAGGAGGGGCCTCTGCCGCTTCAATTTCAAGCTTTAGCGCCTCCTTAATCAATTGGTCATCTAGTTTACGATTCCACTGTTCGGCCATTTTCCCGGTCACCTCCTTCATTATTTAGACAACTCGAACCGTGATCGAGTTCCAAAAAACCGCTCAAGCGTTGCCGGGCCCTGTAAAGACGTGATTTTACCGTACCGGGCCTTATTTTTAGCAGGCGGGCTATTTCTTCTACCTTCAGGTCGTGATAGTATAATAAAACAATAACCTGATACTGCTCGGGTGGTAAATCTCGGATCGCCCGGCGGACCTGCTCAAGTTCAAGGTCTTTCAAGGCTTCTGCTTCGGTATCAGAACCAGGGTTATCGGCAGCCAGTACAGGTAGTTCATCAGTAATGATCATTCGTTTTTCGCGTTTTAGAAAGTTTCGCGCCAGGTTGGAGGCAATAACTGCCAGCCATGCCCCGAATTTACTCCTGTCTTTAAGCTGTCCGATACTCTGGAAAGCCTTAATAAAAGCATCCTGGGTAATATCTTCTGCATTTTCCCGGCGGCGTAGAATATTGAACACTACAGCGTATGTGCGCTTGTAGTAAGTTTCGAAAAGAATACGGCGCGATTCATTATCATTTTGCTTAACTAACTCGGCTACCTGTTCCGGTTCCAATTTGAATCCTCCAGTATACATGAAAAGGTTGCCTGGCTCACCAAGATACCATAACCTGCAGCATGTTTAACTTATAGCCGACAGACTGCTTGAGTTATTTTCGCGAAGAGCTTTCTTTTTTCCTTTATTATGCCTTATTTTTATTCTGCCGTAACCGGTGGGTTATCCATACAGTCAACAGTCACCCGGTCACCTTTAACCTTAATTGTGATTGCTCCATTTCGGTCATTGCGAAACAGCTGAACCCCTGCCCGGTTCAAACTCTCGATGATATCTGGATGAGGGTGGCCAAATGAATTGTAACCAACCTGGATTATTGCCAGTTCAGGCTTAACCGCCTCAAGAAATCGGGGCATCGATTCAATATAACCGCCATGATGCGGGACCTGAAGAAGATCGGCCTTTAAAGCGCGGTCTGACTGGAGTAATCCATTCACAGCAGCATCTTCTATATCACCGGTAAAAAGCATCTTGTAATCGCGGTGATGCAGCATCAAGACAATTGAATTATTATTTAAATCACTGGAAGTTCCTCTGTAAAGCGAGGCTGGTGGCGAAAGTATTTCCAGCCGTAATCCACAGTTGCACTGCCATAACTGCCCGGGAGCAGCCTCATATATTTTGGTTCCCCCTCTC
>CAZCHW010000377.1:0-2068 GCA_964498375.1 uncultured Syntrophomonadaceae bacterium
TAATGTATTTTAAATATAGATTATTCTACGATACCTGATCGAAAAGGCAAACCTGTTGAAAAACAGGGACGCAAAGCTACAGGGTCTAAGATTCCGAACTTGGGATATATGACAGCCTGGCTAACCGAAACGGGTTATTTAATATACCTGTTCAGCTTGTCAGCAGACTGTTACATAAAATGTTGAAGGAGCTGATATTAAATTGTACGGTGAATTATTGGGAGTTGATGTTGGCTACGGGTTTGTTAAAAGTTTTGACGGAGAAAGTGAAATTGCATTTCCAAGCGTAGTTGGGATAGGTAGGGATATTTCATATCGTTCAGTGTTAAGCAATTATAAATCACCTCTTGATACTCTGGCGCTCAAGTACAATGGGAAAAACTATTTTATCGGTAACTATGCCATTCGCCAAAGCTCTATCCCCAGCAGGTCGCTTGATATTAAAAAACCGGAAGATATCAACACCTTGCTCCTATTCTTGACTGCACTCGGGTTATACAGCGCTGAACCCCAGCAGCAGTATAGTGTTGTCACCGGTTTACCGACAAATTACATTCTCAGTTACCAGGAACAATTAAGCAATTTATTAAGTGGTGAACACCAAATTACAATCGGCTTAAACGGAAGAACAGAAGAAAAAAGGCTGAATGTCAATGATATTAAAATAGTTCCCCAGCCGTTTGGCACCCTGTTTAACCTGGTTCTCGATAACAATGGAAATGTTGCAGATCAGGATATGAGTAATAAAATAGTGGGCATTGCTGATATAGGTTTCAAAACTGCCGATTTTGTAGTATCTGATTCGCTTGAATTTGTTGACAGGCTCAGCTCTTCATCGAGCAGTGGTATGGTCAGCGCATACGAGATTATTGCCGCAATGATTAGGAGCAGGTATAAAATTGATAAAAAAGATTTTGAGCTCGATCAAATCGTCAAAAATAAGACAATCAAAATTGCCGGTATAAATTATGATATCAGCGACATGATTTCTGAGGCATACTACAATTTGGCCGCTAAGATAAAAACCGAGCTCGACTCTTTATGGGATTACCGCGAACTGGATGCAATTATTTTAACCGGAGGCGGGGGAGAAGCCCTGTCGGAATACCTGATACCAAAGTTCAATAATATGATGCTGGTTCAGGATGCTCAGTTTGCCAATGTGAAAGGGTTTTGGAAGCTGGCTAAAACTAACAGCAACCGCTAAAAATGATAAAGAGCCTTTAACCTTTGCAGAGATCAAAAAAGACGGATTGATTAATCCGTCTTTTTATTTTATCCGCAACAATGTGTCAATATGTTACTTTGATGATAAACTTTAGATAGACCAGGTAATGCGGCTGTCACTGCTGGTTACAACAGCTACTTTTCTTATTGCGATTAAGCTTTTTTCCAACTCCTGCATGTCACTCGCTTCAACATAGGCAATAATATCTGCGGGGCCGGTTACTACATGCGCTTGCTTGACACCCGGGATCTTACGGATTGCAGTAATTGTCTCGACAGGATCACCGGAACCGAACTGAACGAAAACATAGGCCGAGGTCATAGTCATTCTCCTTCCGCATTTATAATATGCTGTGCTTGGCAAAATAATACCGCGAAAACCGACACTTGTAAAGACAGTAAATTTACAAAATTAACAACAAAAGATCCAGGACGAACAAGTAAAAATATTGCCGGTATTTATTACCCCGATATTTCCCCCATGATAAGAGTAAGGCGGGAGTATACAACTCCCGCCTTACTGTAATTTTTACTGGTGAGCCATGAAGGATTCGAACCTTCGACACCCTGATTAAAAGTCAGGTGCTCTACCAACTGAGCTAATGGCCCTTATGGTGGAGAGGACTGGATTCGAACCAGTGAAGGCTGTGCCAGCAGATTTACAGTCTGCCCCCTTTGGCCAACTTGGGTACCTCTCCATAATCGAATACCCTGCAATTTAGGTACTATGAGATTATACCGAATCTATTATACTTTTGCAACCCCTGCAAGCATTGAATTTCTTGTGGAGCCGACGAAGGGAATCGAACCCCCAACCTGCTGATTACAAATCAGCTGCTCT
>CAZCHW010000378.1:0-2063 GCA_964498375.1 uncultured Syntrophomonadaceae bacterium
TCAGCCTCGGGCAGATTAACAGGCATGTCGGTTGTGTAGATCACGTTGCGCCGGCTTTCCTGCAGCAGTTCTTCCAGGCCGGGTTCATAAATTGTAGCAATGCCCTGTTCCAGCTTGCGCACAATATTCTCATCCAAGTCGACACAGGTTACCCGGTGCCCCAGGTAACCGAGGGCAACCCCGGTGGTCAGCCCCACGTAACCTGTACCGACAATAATCACCTTTAACTTATCTGCTGTTTTCATGCTTTAACCACTTCCTTTACCCGGTACTGTACTGTTTTATTAATACCTGTCAGGTCTGCTTCTGCCACCACTTTACAGTTTCAGCCAACCCTTCCCGCAGGCTGTAGCGCGGCCGAAAACCTACCTCTCTATGCAACCGGCTCGTATTGGCCAGCAGCAGCGGCTGATCATCGGGAGCGGCGGCAATTGCTCCCAACCTGACCAGTTCTGGCCGTCCGGCCAGTTCAGCAGCACAGTTGATTAAATTTTTCAAAGCTACCGGTTGCCCCGAAGCTATATTCACCGCGCCTTCAGCTTCGCTTGCCAGCAGGGCGGTTAAAGCTGCGGCAGCATCTTTCACATAGATATAATCACGTACCTGCTCACCATGCGTGCAAAGCGCTTTTTCACCGCGCAGCAGCGGTTTTATCACTGCCGGAACCAGTCGGTCGGCCTGCTCGCCCGGGCCGTAAATAAAGAAAAGCCGCGCCCAGGCCAGGCTTATTTTCGCCTCTGCCGCCGCTGCAGCGGCAACGCGGTGCAGGGCATCCTTACAAACTCCGTAAAGAGTTTCCGGCTGCAAAGGAGTCAGGTTTTCAGTGCAGTAGCCGTAGTTCCAGTTGTACTCGGCACAGCTGCCAACCATTACCACCCGTTTGCCGCCGCCGTCAATAAAGGCCTGCAGCAGGCTCAGGCTCGATTTTACCCAGCGTAAATTTTCTAAGGAGCTCCAGTAGACCCCGTGAGTGACATCCCAGGCCAGGTGCAGCAGGTAGTCCGGCTTAACTGTAGCGATCAGACGCAGCACCTGCTCGGCATTGTGCAGGTCGGCATGGTGCCATTCCACTCCTTCTTGAAAACTGTTTCGCCTGCCTCTGGCGCTAACGGCATGAACGTTAAAACCGCGCTCCAGCAGGGCATCAATGCAATGCGACCCGATAAACCCGCGCGCTCCTGTTAAAATAACATTTTTCATAACTTCAGATCCGGCCAACCTGAATCCTTACCGGATATGATCGGATCGGCCAGGGGCCAATCGATCGCCAGGGCCGGATCATTCCACCTCACTCCCCGGGCAGATTGCGGTGCATAGAAAGCGGAAATCATATAGTAAACAGCCGTATTGTCGGCTAAAGTCTGAAAGCCGTGGGCAACACCTTCAGGTACGTAAAGCAAGCGGTTATTTTCCGCGCTCAGTTCAACACCAAACCAGCGGCCATAGCTGGCCGAATAGGGGCGCAGATCGACAATCACATCAAATAAAGCGCCGCGCACGCACTGAACCAGCTTCACTTCACCGTCAGGTTCTGCCTGGTAGTGCAAACCGCGCAGGGTACCCCGCTTCTGGTTGACGGAAATACTGTTCTGCACAAACTCAACCTGCAGGCCCTGCTTTTCAAACTCCCTGCGGCAATAGACCCGGGCAAAACTGCCCCGGCTGTCGGCAGCAGGTTCACTTTCAATCAGGTATGCACCCTGCAGGGTGGTTTCGTGAAAGATCATCGGTTCTCCTCCCGGCCTGTTCACAGCGCGATCAGTTCTTCTATTAAACCCACCTCCACTCAATCAGGGAAAATAAACCAGGCGCGCTGTTTCGGCCCGTTCTTCAAGGCTGCCGATCAACTCCTGCACCGCATCCGACTGAGCAAGATCAAGTTCACCTTCGGTGGCAATAACCATTTCAATTGTACCTGTTGTTTCTCTGTAAAGGGCGTCCAAATCTTCAAGGGCGCTCAAAGCCTTCTCACCTTCGAGCAGCCATTCATGATCACCGCGCACCACCAGCACTTCCCAGGCAGCAATCTCTTCAACTGCCGGAAATTTTTCAGCCTGGCGGTG
>CAZCHW010000379.1:0-1349 GCA_964498375.1 uncultured Syntrophomonadaceae bacterium
TATATTCTATCCTCTTCAGTTCGATAGTATAAGGCTTCTTGCATATATCAACCACCTGCCCTGTAAAATTATCGTTGATCATTCTCTGTACCGGGTCACCTGAAAACGGTACAATTCAACCGGTTCTTCAGGCAAAATATCGGCCTTCTGCCTGGTTATGCTGACCTGCTCATCTACGGTATCAACCCCTTCAAGATCAGGAAGGAGTAAACCACTGCGCCTTCCGCTGCGCAGGAAGAGCCCATAGGTTTTTGGGTCCAGATCTTCTTTACTATTAACTTTTTCAAGTGGGCTTAGTACATCAACCGAAACAGTCAACTTTTTTAACTCTTCCAGGCTAACCGGGGGGAAACGGGGATCCCTGGTAGCAGCGCTGACTGCATTGGCGGCAATTTCTGCAGCAAGACTTGAGTGAACCGGTTCAAAAGTGCCGATGCATCCTCTTAACCGGCCCTCCTTTTTGAGTGTTACAAAAACGCCGGCTTTTTGCCGGTAGAATTCAGGCAGATCAGCAGGGTCAGGTTTGGTTCCGTCCCGCAAATATTCTTCCAGAACCTGACGGGCCAGAGCCGGTGGGCTTTGATCAGCCAGAGAGGTAGTATTCACTTCAGCCGGTTCTAACGCTGCGACCAGGTACCCGACCCCAAAAGGCCCTTCATAGGACAGAATTTCTGATTTAAAGTCTATACCGGCCAGACTGCCAAGAGCAATTACAAATGAGCGCAGACCACATTCCCCGGCCTGTTCCACCAACCTGGAATCTATGTTAACTATCTCATCGACCCGTCCATGACGAATCAGCTCTACCAACAGGTGATCATATTTAGCTCCCTCTGGGGTATAACCGGCAGGAGCGCCCTGGAACAGGCGGTGCGAAAGGTCACCGCTCGCTACCAGGGCTGTCTTCAGCCCGCGGCGCTCAATAGCCCGGCGCAACGCTTTGCCGAAGTTGTACAGATCTTTAAGTTTGTTGAACCCGAAGGTAATATGCAGACCCGGCGCATTCACACCAGCTTCGTGGAGGTAGTAAAGGGGAACCATCGCCCCATGATCAAGCTCCGATCTGCGGCTTTGATCATCGAGGTAGACTGGCTGCAGGGTTTCCCCGGCAGTTTCTTCACCAAGCAGGGCCAGTAATTCCCGGTCTGTTTGAAAATCAACCTTGAGCCCGGGAAAACCGAACTGGCCAAAATTGCCGGATATTTTATCTGCCGTTAAAATAGAGGGTCCTTCACGAAAAACCGATCCATGCGGAGTAATAACAATAAGGATTTCCGGGGATAACGCTTTAAATCGGCCGGCCAACTGTTGCATGGCCGCTACAGTTTTACTGACTTTCCCTAATTCTT
>CAZCHW010000379.1:1359-2055 GCA_964498375.1 uncultured Syntrophomonadaceae bacterium
TTCACGCCCGATCTCCGGGATAATGATGGCCGGATGCGGTGTTATTCCAACTATTGAAAGCATGACTGACTCACCCGCCTTTTGGGCCGGAGGATAGAGCCGTAAAAGTGGGCCGTCTCTATTCCGGCCACAGATAAATGATTGTTTTTTCAAGTATAACAAATCAATTGAAGGCTAACAATATCAAGCTGCCTGACCTCACTTTCATGATTAAAGGCTGCACTAGCCGGCACGCTTGACAGATTGCCTCTTATAGCCTAACCTATGATTAAAGTTTTTCCTTCAATCTAAGGCCCCACAGGCAGCAAGGAGTAATCGGCATGAGCAGTGAATACAGAGACCCTGAAAAATTTACCTCAGCGATACAGGCTATATTTCCTAAAATGATGCACTACCTGAATGCCGAGGAAAACCGGGAGTTAACCGGTCTGGGGATTACCCCCAGCCAGATTAATGCCCTGCTGGTGCTCTATTTTCATGATGATTTAACCATGGGCAATTTAAGCCAGGAACTGTACCTGGCTGAAAGCGCTGCCACCCGGCTGGTAAATCGGCTGGTAAACCTTAACCTTGTCAAAAGGAGAGGCGACGACAAAGATCGCCGGGTAGTGCGGGTTGCATTAACCTCCTATGGCCGCCAGCTTTCTGGTCTGGTCTTTGAGCGCCGTTCTTTTCGCTTCAACAACCTGGCTCAAA
>CAZCHW010000380.1:0-2036 GCA_964498375.1 uncultured Syntrophomonadaceae bacterium
TCCGGCAGGTTGGCGCAGCGCTCTTTTCCATAGAGCTGATCTGCAGCTACAGGGTGGCCAAGGTAAGCCATGTGGACTCTGATCTGATGTGTTCGCCCGGTCTCCAGCCTGACCCTGAGCAGGCTGTATTCCCGTCGGTAATAGCGGATCACCCGGTAACGGGTAACTGCTTCTCGTCCTCCGGCAACTACGGCCATTTTCTTGCGGTGCCGGGGGTGCCTGCCTACCGGAGCTTCAATTTTACCTGCTTTTGGCTCTATCCGGCCGCATACCAGGGCCAGATATTCTCGTTTTAAAGTTCTCTCTTTCAGTTGCCGGGCCAGGGCAGTGTGAGCAAAATCGTTTTTGGCGGCAATGAGTAATCCAGAGGTGTCTTTATCGAGGCGGTGAACAATTCCCGGCCTGATTACCCCGCCAATCCCCGATAGATCGCTGCAGTGAGACAACAGGGCATTAACCAGCGTGCCTTCACTGTGGCCGGGAGCCGGGTGAACAACCATACCCCTTGGCTTATTAATAACCAGCAGGTCTTGATCTTCATAAATAATATCCAGCGCAATGGCCTCCGGTTGGGCTTCAGCTTCAATGGCCTCCGGTATGATCACTTTAATCCGGTCACCCTCCTGGAGGCGGTAATTTTTTGATCTGCAAAAATGATCATTTATTCTGACTGCCTCCGTGTCAAAGAGTTTCTGGGCTCTGCTGCGGGTAAGTTCCTTAATCTGATCGGCCAGGAACAGATCAATTCTTTTTCCGCTCCACTGAGGCCCGGCTGTAAGAGTATAAGCGGTGCTTTTATCCGGCCGGCCGGTCATTTTATCCTCGGTCCGCGGCGTAGTTTCGAACGCTTGACCAGGCGGGGCAGTTTAAGCTCGGGGACTTTGCAGCCTGGCAAAATAAAGAAATAGAGGACCAAAAGAATTATCATCGCCAAAATCAGGCCTAAACTGACCAACTGAGCAGTTGTCAGGCCTAACCAAAGGATAGGTTCATGGCGAAAGAACTCGGTAATAAACCGTAAAACGCCGTATAAAGCAACCAGGGCGATGCCTAGAAAGCCGACAAAGGGGCGATGCGGCCTGATAAATTTTAAGAGCGCAAAAATAAGCAGGGCTCCCAGGGCTGCGTAAAGCTGGACAGGGTGGCGTAAAACCGGGTCACCTGCAGCTGCCGGCAAGGCCCAGGCAACAGTTGAAGCTTTACCAAACCAGCAACCGCTTAGAAAACAGCCGATCCGGCCGCAGGCGTAAGTAAAAGCAATATAGGGTGCAAAAAGGTCGAGCAGCTTTAAAAAATTAACATTTCTCCGGCGGCACCAGAACCAGAGTGCCGGTAATCCTGCAAGCAGGGCACCGCTTAAGGAAAGGCCCTCAAAAGGTGCGGCTAATATTGCTCCCGGCAGTTTGCCGTATAAATTCCAGTTCAGCAGAATGTAGAAAAGACGGGCACCGATCAGACTAAAAAAAACAGTAATTAAGAGCGCTTCCAAAAGGAAATCGCTTTTGATCTTTTCCCGGGGAGCTTCCCGGTAGAGCAGCAGCGCTGACATAATCAATGCTAAAGCGATCAGCATCCCGTAGCTGTGAATAGTCAGGCCGCCCAGACGCAGTAAATCAGGATACACTTGATTAACTCCTTTCGCCTCTAATTTCAGGATCGCGCCAGAAGGCAATGATAAAAATTGCAATACCGATCACCAGGGACGAATCGGCTATATTAAAAACAGGGGGCCAGATCGTGAAATTAATAAAATCTATTACATAACCGTCGCGGAAGATTCGGTCAATCAGGTTGCCAACTGCTCCACCTAGTTGCAGGGCCAGGGCCAGACGCAGCCACCGGTGCTGGTGATCCAGCAGGCGGTAATAATAAATAATAAAGCCAATCACCACGATAGTGATAATGATAAAAAACAAGGTGTTGTACGGGAGCATTCCAAAGGCAGCGCCGGGATTGCGGACATAAGTAATCAGCAAAAAATCACCGATCAGGTGAATGGACTGCCCCACAGTCATGTAATTTATAACAAGCAGTTT
>CAZCHW010000381.1:0-2035 GCA_964498375.1 uncultured Syntrophomonadaceae bacterium
GTAATGAATATTCTCATTACCGGGTCGAGCGGCTTTATCGGTCGCAATTTAAGCGAGGCGCTGCTGAGGCGGCGGGAAACTGAGGTATTGCCCTTTAACAGTAAAAGCGACCCGGCCCTGCTGGAACAATACACCGGGCAGTGCGATTTTGTTTATCACCTGGCGGCTGTGCACCGGCCGCAGGATGAGAGGGATTTTGAACTGGTTAATCATCAGCTGCTTGAGCGGCTACTAAACCTGCTGCGCCGGCAGCAGAACCGCTGCCCGGTGCTGCTGGCTTCTTCGATTCACACCGGCAAGACCAGCGGTTACGGCCGGAGCAAACTGGCGGCTGAAAAGGCTTTACAGGAACACGCCCGCAAAAGCGGGGCCAGGGCGATCATTTACCGTCTGACCAATACATTCGGGCGTTATGCCCGGCCGTACGGTCACTCGGTGGTGGCAACTTTTTGCCACAGCATTGCCCGCGGGTTGCCGGTGGAAATCAGCGACCCCGGAGGAATTATAAATTTTTATTACATCGATGATGTGATTGATTCTTTTCTAAAACAGCTGGAAGGCGATCCCGGCGCTGATTGCGACGGATTTTATCGGCTGCCCCCGGATCAGAAATATGCAGTAACCCTGCAAGGCCTGGCCGATCGGCTTTACTGCTTCGAAGCAGAGCTGCAACAGGGGAGGGAACCACGGCCCGGCGACCGGTTCAGTGAAAAGCTTTACCGGACTTACTTAAGCTACCGGCCCACTGAGCTCAATTAATTTAAGGGGGAGTGGCGGCCCTTTGACTGTTGACGAAAGAACCAGGCAAGAGGATTTAACAGGGGCAGAACCTGAGCAGGGCAGCCTTAACTTTCGCAAGCTTTTTTCCGATGTGGCCATTTACAGCTCGGGAAATTTGATTATTAAAGGGCTTTCGATAATTTCTGCCCCGATCTACACGCGTATTTTTGACCAGGCGCAGTACGGCGCCTGGGGTTATATTAATGTAATGGTAACCTTTATGACCGGCTTGCTGTTGCTGGGCGGCGATAATGCCTACACCCGCTATTTTTTCCGCTGTCAGAGTGAAGAAGAGAGGCAAACCCTGACAGCCACCTGGCTGAGCTTTCTCGCTCTTTGGAGTGTGGTGGTGATGGCGGCAATTTTACCCTTTAGCGCCACCCTGGCCGACTGGATGCTAGGCGAAGAAGGTTACCGGGCTGCCTGGGTGATTGGCCTGGCTTCAAGCCCCTTGGCCATGTTTAATCTAAGCCTGGCTCAGGCCCTGCGGAACCGCTTTCGAGCCCGGGCTTTTACCCTCTTTAACCTGGCCACAGCGGTGCTGACTATTGCCCTGGGAGTTTTTTTTGTTTTATATTTCAAACTGGGTGTGGCCGGAGCGCTGCTCGGCGGAGCAGTTGCTTCACTGGTGATGATTCCTCCGCGCCTGTGGGCTGTGCGCGACCTGCTTTCTTTCTCATTTTCACGGCGCTTTTTAAAGGAATTACTAATTTTTGGGCTGCCCCTGGTGCCAATGAATATTGCCTTCTGGCTTTTCAGCAATGCCGACCGGCTGATGCTGGCCCGCATGGCTAGTCTCGATGCGGTGGGGCTCTATACAATTGCCGGATCCCTGACGGCGGTGATTATGCTGCTGCAGAACGCTGTAGGACAATCCTGGCTGCCGCACGGTATAAAATTATACGAGGAAGATGAACGGGAGGCTGCAGTGGTTTTCCGGCGCATCATGATTTATTTTCTGGCCGGTTCCGGGTTGATCATAACCGGTTTTGTCGCCCTGGCCCAGGAAGTGCTTTTTATCCTCGTGCCCCCTTCATATTACCCAGCTTTTGCAATTATCCCCTTTTTGGCAGCGGGGTTTATCTTTTTCACCAGCGCGCACGTGTCGGTGGTGGCAGTTATGGTGAAGAATAAAACGACCTATATAATGTATGCCTGCTGGGCGATTGCCATTCTGAATATTGCTTTGAATGCTCTGCTGATTCCCCTTTTCGGGATTAGCGGCGCAGCGGCGGCGACCGGCTTTTCATATTTG
>CAZCHW010000382.1:0-2026 GCA_964498375.1 uncultured Syntrophomonadaceae bacterium
CAGAGATCATACATTGTTTCATTCTGGGCATCGTTTTGGGGATCAACAGTAATCCCGGTGCTTTCCGCAGTCGGAATTAATTGAATCGAAAAAAGAATCAGCCCGGCCAAAAGAAATATTCCGGCCAGGGCTACTATATAATGATACGGTTGGATCCGTTTCAGCACTAGCTTTACACCTCCGGACGCTAAATGCCAGAGTGATGCTATTTTATCATAACTAATGCCCAGAATTTTAAGTTTATATTGCGACCAGATTAAGTTTCTCTAACAATTTCATCGCTTTTATTCAGCTGCCAGGGGCAGGGCAACATAAAAACGGCTGCCCTGGCCTTCGTCACTTTCCACCCAGACCCGGCCGCTGTGCTTGGTAATAATTTCGCTGACAATAGCCAGTCCCAGACCGGTACCGCCGCCTTCACGTGAGCGGGCCTTGTCAACCCGGAAAAAGCGCTCAAATATAAAGCTTATGTCTTCTTCGGGTATACCACAGCCAGTGTCTTCTACTATTATTACCGCTTCGTCTTCTACAAGATCAAGAGTTACGGTAACCCGGCCGGCGCTTTCGGTATAGTTAAGGGCGTTGTCCAGCAGGTTTCCCAGAACCTGGCGCAGCTGCATGGGGGCAGCCATAACATAGAGGTCTTGATCAATAATCCGGCCCTGCAGTTCCAGACCCGACCGTTCGAAACGATACTGGTTATCGAGAACCATATCGCCGATAAAATCATTCAACTTTACCAGTTCAAGATCAATCTGGTTTTTTTCCAACTTTGAGAGTTCAAGCAGGTCGGTCACCAGGGCGATCAGACGTTCCAGTTCAGTGTCAAGATCTTCAATAAATTCTTTCTGCTGCTCCGGTTCCATCTCGTGTTCTTTTAAGGCTTTGGTCAGCAGGCTCATGGTTGTAAGTGGAGTACGAACCTCGTGCGCCACATCGGCGGCAAACTTTTTCAAGTTGCTGGTGTAGTAATTAAGCCGCTTGGCCATCAGGTTAAACTGGTCGGCCAGGCGGCCGATTTCATCGCCGGAGCGCACTTCAAGATGTTGATCAAGTTTACCTTCGGACATGCGACGCGCAGCCGCGGTAAGTTGTTCCAACGGGCCGGTAAAACGGCGGGCCAGCACAGCCGAACCGCCTCCAACTACCGCCATGGCCAACAGGGTGGCGAGAAAGAGAAATCGGCGGATATCATTTAGGGTCTGGTAAACTTCTGCAAGCGAGGCCGAAAGAAAGACAACCCCGGTGATCTGGTCATCATTTTCACTTACCGGTACAGCCATTTGCATTACTGTTTGCTGAACCCTTTCACTGTACCCGATACTATAACTGACCTGACCCTGCAGAGCGTTATTGACATCGTCATTTTCCAAAACCTGGTTAAGCAAACCGCCCACACGAATGGAATCACCGACCACCAGGGCTTGCTGGTTTGTAAAGAGCACTCTGGCCTGCGACTGACGGCTCATATTTTCTGCCAGCACGCTAAGCCTGACTGAATTGACCTGCCCGCTTAACTGTCCCGATACAAAATCGGCAGCCAGAAAGCCTGACCGTTCCAGGCTGCTGGTAAAGTTATCAAGGTAATAACGCTGAAGAATATTAAATAGAAATAAACTGATCAGCACCATAACAGCGAGAATGATCGCCAAAAAGTAGGCGGTCAGCCGGAAACGAATGCTGTAAAACCTGGCCATTAAAGGTCCTCCCGGATTTTGTAACCCGTACCCCAGACTGTAATAATCAGGTCGGGATTACCGGGATCTTGCTCAAGTTTTTCACGCAGGTGGCGGATGTGCACATCTACTGTGCGCACGTCACCGTAGTAATCATAACCCCAGACCTGTTCGAGCAATTGCTCGCGCGAATAGACATTACCGGCATTGGAAGCCAGAAAACTGAGCAGGGCAAATTCTTTGGAGGTAAGGCTGATATCATTACCATTTAAACGCACCCGGTGCTGCAGAAGATCAATGTGCAGGTTGCCGATTTGAATCTGCTTTTTACTTTCCTCATCACGCACGGT
>CAZCHW010000383.1:0-2021 GCA_964498375.1 uncultured Syntrophomonadaceae bacterium
GATCCCCGCCAGACTTCAATTTTTGTCCTTTTGTTAATTTACAGCGCTTATTTAGTACTCAGATCTTCAGTTGAAAATCGGGAGCGAAGGGCAAGACTTTCTTCGGTCTTTAGCATAATTGCTTTTATCTCAGTACCATTTCTGGTCTTTATTATTCCCCGGGTCTATGCTACCTTACACCCCGATCCGATCATTAGTCTTGATTCAGGTTTTAAAATGGATCAAACGATGTTCATGGTATTCCTTGCTGCTCTGGCAGGATTCACCGGCATTTACCTGTGGATAGCCAATCTTACGGCTCGTATGATCAATCTGGAAGCAAAAGAGAAAGGGGAACCTGATAATGAATGATCTCTATATAGTATTAACTGTCAGCCTGATTACCTGGGCAGGGATTTTCTTCTATCTTTTAAAACTAGAGACAAAGATTAAACGTTTGGAGAAATATCATGAAGAGCAATAAATTAAAATGGGTTATTGGTGTTTTGATCATTTTGGTTTTTGCTTTTTTTGCTGCTCATTCATTCCGATCAACCCTTAATCCTTACGTCTCCCTGGCGGAGGCGGCCAGAACTGAGCGTCAGGTTCAGGTGATCGGATACATTATGACTCCTGAAACAATTGGCTACAACCAGACAACTGGTAAATTACAGTTTAAGCTGATTGATGATGAAGGAAGTGAAACATTGGTTATATATGGGGGGGCGAAACCCGACAATCTTGAACATGCCGAAAATGTTGTTGTTGTTGGTATATACCGTAACGGCATATTTGAAGCCGACAAACTGCTTGTGAAATGCCCTTCAAAATACGAGAAAGATGGAGAAATATAATGATCGGGAATCTGGGAATACTGTCGGCCTTTATCACTGCGTTAATTTCTGGTTTTTTCTTTTTTCGCCTTACTTCTACTGCGAAAAGTAAGATAGATACTGCAAGAAAAACTGCTCTGTTATTTTACCACCTGCACACTTTCAGCCTGGTCCTGACTTCAGGTTACCTGCTCTATGCATTATTAACCCACCAGTTTCAATATTTTTATGTCTATGCCCACTCAAGCCTGGATTTACCGTTCAAGTATCTATTGTCAGCTTTCTGGGCCGGCCAGGAAGGAACCTTTTTACTATGGGCATTAATTACAGCTTTAGCAGGCTACATTTTATTCAGAAAGGAAAAGGAGCTGTTACCGGGGATTATGCCGGTAGTCCTGTTTAGCCAGGCTTTTTTGATCTTATTTTTAATCTTGGAAAACCCCTTTTTCCACCTGGGCCAGGTTCCTTCTGATGGGATGGGTTTAAACCCGTTGCTGATGGACCCCTGGATGGTTATTCACCCCCCAATTGTTTTTATTGGTTATGCACTGTTAATTTATCCTTTTTCCTACGCAGTTGCTGTCCTTTGGAAAGGTGATTGGCATAAAACTATTTTGAGGGCTTTGCCCTGGGCAGTTGCCGGCTGGTTTTTCCTGGGTTTGGGTATATTGATTGGTGGAGCCTGGGCATACAGAGTTCTTGGCTGGGGAGGCTATTGGGGTTGGGATCCCGTGGAAAATGCTTCTTTGGTTCCCTGGTTGGTTGGTACGGCTCTGGTCCACGGGTTGATTGCCCAAAAGGAAAAACAGGTTTTTCAAAAAAGTAACCTGCTGCTTGCGCTGGCTACCTATTTACTGATAATATTTGCTACTTTCCTGACCAGAAGCGGGGTTATGGCTGATTATTCTGTTCATGCTTTTGCTGATACAACTTTGACTTACTTTATTCTTGCCTTTTTCCTTTCATTAGTTTTAATCGGTTTGTTTTTCTTTCTCAAGCGTTTTAAAGAGATTCCTGTAGTTCAGAGACAGGACAGCTATTTTTCCCGGCGTTTCAGTTTCAGCCTGACCATGTTTATTTTGATCCTGTCGGCATCATTAATTATGCTCGGGACGCTGTCACCGGTTCTTACCGGATTGTTCGCTTCTCCGGCAGGGGTTGATGAGGGTTTTTATCTGCAAACTAATGCCCCGCTCTACTTTCTCTTGT
>CAZCHW010000384.1:0-2009 GCA_964498375.1 uncultured Syntrophomonadaceae bacterium
ATCCCTGCCCAAACCAAGATTCCAATAAATAGACCCAGGAACAATCATTCCATTAATAAAAAAGAAATTATTTATCCCTTGAAAAACATTCAAGGTCCCCGCCCTGCGAGCTACTGTTACTGCCGCCCCAACTTTTCTTTTCAGCATGTTGCCATTTCCTTTAGCAACATAGCCGGCTCTATCAATTAATGCTTTTGTTTCAGCTGTCATACTGGCAAAATAGGTTGGCGAGCCGATAATAATACCGTCAGCTGTAATCATTTTTTCTATACAGTGATTAACAATGTCATCATCAAAAACACAACGTTGATTTTGATTTTCTTTACACTTGAGGCAGGCAGTACAGCCTCTATTAATTTGACCTGCGATATTTATAAGCTCAGTATCAATGCCTTCTTCTTCCAATTTATCAAAGACATACCTAATCAATATGCCTGTATTACCATCCTTCCGCGGGCTACCATTAAAAGCAACAACCTTCATGCAATTTCAGCTCCTTTTTTGTTTATAGTTAACCAAACCAGGGGACAGTTTTACTATGTTTTTACAGAGTGACACCATCCTTAAAAATAGCTATTTCACGGAAATTGTGGCTTTCATTTTTAGTTTTAGAATCACCGGAGGCAACAGCCAGGACATAATCAAAGAACTCTTCACTCAACCTGGGCATTGATGTATCGAACAACAGGCGCCCGGCATCGAAATCAATCCAACGTTTTTTTAATTTTGCCAGCTCGCTATTTGATGCTATTTTTATTGTAGGAACCGGCCCACCCAAGGGAGTGCCCCGTCCGGTTGTGAATAATACAAGATGCGCGCCAGCGGCGGCCAAAGCCGTTAGGGCAACCATGTCATTGCCGGGACCGTCAAGCAGAATTAAACCCTTTTGATCGGTTGAAGCTATTGTATCACCATAGGCGACAACATCGTTAACGTAGGAGCTGCCACCTTTTTGGATGCACCCAAGGGACTTTTCTTCCAGCGTTGTGATACCGCCATCTTTATTCCCTGGTGATGGATTTTCATAGATCTCCTGGCCGTAACGCTTAAAATAAAGTTTAAAATTATTTATCAGCGATACTGTCTTTTTAAAAACCCTTTCATTGCGACAGCGATTCATTAAAATGGTCTCGGCACCAAACATTTCAGGCACTTCTGTAAGCAAAACTGTTCCACCTTGACTGACCAAGTGGTCGGAAAAATAACCAACAAGAGGGTTGGCGGTAATACCGGAAAAGGCATCCGATCCACCGCATTTAAGTCCCACAACAAGTTTTGCGATCGGTATAGGTTCTCGTGAAAATGTTTCAGCAAAGTCAACCAAATCATCCAACATATGCAGGCCTGTTTCAATTTCGTCTGCTACATCCTGAGCGTTCAGCCAGCGCACACGCCGCTCGTCTTGCTCTCCTACAATACGGCGGAACTGCTCTAAATTATTGTTTTCACAGCCCAAGCCGAGCACCAGAACAGCAGCTGCATTGGGGTGCCTCACCAATCCGGCCAACACCTTCTGTGTACGCGAAAGATCATCTCCCAACTGTGAGCAGCCGTATGGATGGGAAAACTGGTAAATACCATCAACATTACGCCCATCAAAACGAGTGGACGCTTTAGAGGTTAACAGTTCACTAATTTTATTGCAGCAGCCAACGGTGTTAACAATCCAGACTTCGTTACGGATCGCAACGGCACCATCATAGCGGCGGTACCCTTGGAAATGGTCAGACATTCCTCCTGACTCTGACTGTTTCCATGACTGCGCCACAGGATTGTAAGTATAGTCAAGCAGCCCGCTCAAGCCTGTTTTAAGATTGTGAGAGTGGACATGTTCACCTGCATTAATCAGCTGGGTAGCTACCCCAATAGGAAACCCATACTTATAAACCTTTTCGCCAGGAGTAATCCTGCACAGGGCCAATTTGTGCCCCACGGGTAGATCATGTTCGACTTTGAGTTCGCCATCATGCACGCTATTTTTATCCACAGAATGCAGAAGAACCCCGACA
>CAZCHW010000385.1:0-1991 GCA_964498375.1 uncultured Syntrophomonadaceae bacterium
TGGCGGGGTGGTTTCTTTTTCATTACCTTCACCTGAATCGGTAGATTTAGTCTTATACATTTGATCCAACAAGGTTAAAAGGTAGACATGGTAGTCAAGAGCCGGGGCCCACTTGCCACTCAGGTCTTCAACAAAGAGCACGGAACCAGCCCAGGACTGCTGAACTGTCAGGTGATAGCGGGCGTGAGGTTCACCGAGTGGCGATAAACCCAGGTAGGCAGCCATGTGATTAAAATGAGCCCTTACACCATCCTCGGGGGTGGCAAACGATTCATAAGCGCTACCTGCTTGATCAGCATTGTCTGCTTTCTTAATTCCGGCCCAATTATTATATTCTGGCGGAACCTGGTTTCCGTAACGGCCAAAATTTGTATCTAATCCGGCCTGGGCATACAACACCTCGGCCCTGAGGCCGGTCTTTTCACCATATTGCCAGTAGAGGGTGGCAATATCGATAAAGCGCTGATGCGCGTTGCGGCCAGCCGCCCAAAGCTGCGCCTGCTCGAGGGTAACCTCAGCCGGACCGCTGATCGCTGTTTTTGTCTTTGGAGGATCAACGCTTGGATTTGATTCAGGATTACTGGCCCCAATATTACGGGCTGTAAATACAACTTTGCCCGAGACCAGCTTGGCCTGGTTTATTGATGCCGGCATCACTGCTTTTTTAGCTTCATTTCCACTGACATACTGGTGCAAATTGAATTGCTCAGCAGACAGCAACGCCATGGCGTAGCGATCAAGCACATCTTTATATTCAATATAGCTACCGTGTTCATTAATCAGGGCAAATGTTTCTTTCGCGGCAAAATCTTCATATAAACCGTTCGAGAGACCAAGTATTTTCATAGCGTAGGAATCGAGAAGGTCATCGTAGGCGTACTCGTAGCACTTACCGTCGCTGTCTCTGGCTATAAAGCCGGTGATTGCGGCAGAAACAGGCGCGCTGAGTGTCAGGAGAACAAACAGCGTTAGAAGAATTAAACGGATGAGTATGCTTTTTTTAACGGGCACCGGGTCACCTCCGGGCTGGTACTTTAATGGCGCTTTGGCACTTGGTTTTTCTTACCTGCTTACAACAACATTTTCGCGGACAGCATCGGCTTCGCTTATTTCACCCCAGAATCGTTTAGCATCATCGTTGTAGCCAAGCGGAGTGTCGGCAACGGTAACGCTGTAGTTTTGGGGATCGGATACATCTATTTTGACTATAACCATTTTCATCCCCGGGGTTAGCCCATCTTCGACTATGAATTCAAAGTCGGTGACAGGATCATATTCCGGCTCAGGGTCAGGTTCAGGATCAGGTGCAGGTTCCGGAGCAGGTTCCGGCTCAGGTTCCGGTGTTGGTGCAGGGTCAGGATCCTGAGCAGTTTCAGTTTCACTGGTTGCTGCGTAGTAATTAGGGTCGTCATGTTCAATTAAAGCGCGGAGCATTTCCGAATTTTTAATTTCATGCCCGGCAATCTCTATACTTACCTCTTCACCAAAATCTATGTCAAGCGGAATTTGTTCCATCGTTGAACCGGGCGCATTAACTATAACCAGCTCAATAGTTCCTGCGCCTTTCATCTCAACTGCCTCATTCAGCTCCAGGTAGGCAACAGTAACCTCTGGTTCGAGGGTAAGAACATTGTTTAAAGCATCTTTGGCGACAACAATTTCAGCAAAGGTAGATGGCCCAAGCAGTTCAAAATGTCCGGCCTCTGCAGTAACACGGACCTCGTTGTAGTTTCCGGTCAGCTCGTTTAAACCCGGAGCCGACAGATAAGCTTCGTTTACACCCAGGGGGCCTAGCAGAAAAACAGCTCCGTCAAGATAAAGCCGCTGCAGCACCATGCCCTCATTATATTTGACAGCAGAGCCAATCGCCTCTCTGGTAACGATTAATTCTTCAAGTTCATCGCTGTTAATTTCAACATAGGCATCTTTCATGCTGAGGCGTATTGTTTCGTAGCTGCCCGAAAGTTCGACTTTCTCTGCGGTCACAACTT
>CAZCHW010000386.1:0-1984 GCA_964498375.1 uncultured Syntrophomonadaceae bacterium
TTGTCGGAACCAGCGCCGGACTGTTTGTTCGTTTTCCGGAAGACCAGGTGCGCCCGATGGGCCGTGCCACCAGGGGAGTCAAGGCGGTTTCCCTTGGGCCAAAAGATCGTGTCGTCGGTGCAGATTTGGTTAGCGCCGAAAACCAACTGCTGCTTGCTTCAACCCAGGGTTTTGGCAAACGGGTTTCCGTTGGGGAATTTGCTGTTCACCGTCGCGGCGGCAAGGGCATGATTGGCATGAAAACCACTCACCAGAGCGGTCCGCTGGCTATCTTTATAGTGTTACATGGCGATGAGGAAGAATTTATGATCGTTACTGCCCGTGGAGTGGTTAACCGGCAGAAAATTGAGCAGGTATCACTGATGGGCCGTTATGCCAGGGGGGTTACCTTAATCCGGCTGGCTGAAAACGATCGAGTGGTTAACCTGATTGGCCTTGAATAACAACTAAAATACTTTTTATTCCCCGGAAGGATGATTAAAAATGACAGAAGCAAAGAAAGTTGGCATAACTGATACATCTTTACGTGATGCGCACCAATCACTGCTGGCGACCAGGATGCGGATCGATGAGATGCTTCCCATCCTTGAAACTATGGATCAAATTGGCTACCACTCGCTGGAGGTCTGGGGCGGGGCAACATTTGATGCCTGTATGCGTTTTCTTGATGAAGATCCCTGGGAAAGGCTGAGACGATTACGCCAGGGGCTTAAAAATACAAAGTTACAAATGTTGCTGCGCGGCCAGAATATTGTAGGGTACCGTCATTATCCCGATGATGTTTTAGAAGAATTTATAAATAAAGCGGTTAAAAACGGAATAGATATAATTCGTATTTTTGATGCGCTGAATGATTTGCGCAACATGGCTAAAGCAATTGAATGCACTAAAAAGGCAGGAGCACACGCCCAGGGTACGCTGAGCTACACCATCAGCCCTCTGCATAACATCGATTACTTTGTCAGAGTCGGCCTGGATTTGAAAGATTTAGGCGTTGATTCTATTTGTATCAAGGATATGGCCGGTTTAATTTCACCTTATGATGCCTATGAACTGGTCGGGCGTCTCAAGTCGGAGGTTGGTCTGCCTGTACAGCTGCACTGCCACTATACAAGCGGCATGGCTTCCATGGCTTACCTGAAAGCAGCGGAAGCGGGAGTTGATGTAATCGACACGGCCAACGCTGCCCTGGCGATGGGTTCGAGCCAGCCAGCAACCGACAGTATGGTTGCTGCTTTCCAGGGTACTCCCTATGACACCGGACTTGATCTGAAGCTTTTATCCAAGGTAAGCGATCACTTTAACGAAGTCAGCTGTAACTACCAGATTTCCCGAAATATTATGGGCGTTGACACCAATGTGCTCAGCTACCAGATTCCGGGTGGAATGATCTCCAATTTAACTTCCCAGCTGGCGGAACAAAAAGCGACTCACCTGCTCAAAGATGTTCTGGCTGAAGTGCCGCGGGTTCGGGCTGACCTCGGCTATCCCCCCCTGGTCACACCTAGCAGCCAGATTGTCGGCACCCAGGCTGTTGTGAATGTGTTAATCGGGGAACGATACAAAATGGTTTCCACTGAAATCAAAAACTACCTGCGCGGTCTCTACGGGCAACCTCCCGGAGAGGTAAACCAGGAACTGCTCACCCAGGTGTTGAAAGGTGAAGAACCAATTACGGGCCGTCCGGCCGATCAGCTTAAACCTCAACTCGGGGAAGCTAAAAAAGAGATTGCCGACTATATTGAACAGGAAGAAGATGTTCTTTCCTATATTATCTTCCCCAACGTGGCCATTGATTTCTTCAAGCGCCGCAGAGGCGAATTGCCGCCCTTAGAGCTGAATAACAGCTGTGAGATGCCGGCTCCGGCAGCAAAACAGTCCGGGAATAATGAAAGTAATAAGAAGAGTACAGTCTCCCTGGAAGGTCTGCAGCAGGTTGATGACAGCCTGATCTGGAGCGATTCCGACAATGCAGTCTACCCGG
>CAZCHW010000387.1:0-1949 GCA_964498375.1 uncultured Syntrophomonadaceae bacterium
TATCTCTCTCAAAGCAGGCTACACATATACCCATGTTAGCCGGATTACCCCAAAGCTGCAGCAAAGAAGCTAACACACCGATAAATCCACCGACAGCAATAATACCCCAACGTGTTGCCAAAAAATTCTTCATTTATCTACCACCACCTGGTTATTGATTTATGTTACAAACACTTTAAGTATGGGGTAAATTGCTATAACAGTAAAATATAAATATATAATAAGGCCAGGTTACCCTATTAAAGTATTTCATAGCGGCAGGCTGATTTTATTTATAAAAAAAAGACCTGCCTTTCACGAGGTCATTAATGTTCCGCTACCAGGATATATTCAGTTTGCCAGAGCTTCGCCCTGCTAGCGCCTGCGCCGGAAAAATTGTTGTAACACTGAAGCGCACTGCTCTTCCAACACCCCGGGAGTTACTTCAAGCCGGTGATTGAGCCGGCTGTCGCGAACAATATCAAAAAGGGTGCCCGCAGCACCGCCTTTCGGGTCAGCGGCGCCAAAAACAAGGCGACCAACCCGGGCCTGCACCATAGCGCCGGCACACATTGGACATGGTTCCAGGGTAACATAAAGAGTGCAGCCGCCTAAACGCCAGCCGCCGAGCAAACGCCCGCCTTCCCGGATCACCAGAATTTCTGCATGGGCAGTCGCATCATTCAACTCTTCCCGCCGGTTGCGATCAACTGCCAAAAGGCGATTTTCACAAACCAGAACCGCGCCAATCGGCACTTCTCCTGCTGCAGCGGCCGCCTCGGCCTGTTCTAAAGCCAGCTTCATGTAATATTCATCGGTTGCCATTGTTACACTCCCGGTTAAACAATTTTAGAGGGCAGATAAACAGGATGCTCCCAAAGGTGGGAGCATCCGTCATTACACTATTGCCGTAAACACCTTTTACCGTTCGAAATTCAGGGTATTGATAATATCTCTGAACTCAGCATCGGCAATAGAGGTAAGGTTAATCACAACATCATCCCAGGTGTCGATCATGGTCAGCCGGCTCTCATCCTGCATCGTCAGAATTGCCGTCCGTTCCCAGGTCGACAGACCACGGTGATACAGCTCCAGGTAACTGTCATTTTCTGCAGCAACAACGCGATACTGTGTCCTGAACCAGTAACCTTCTTCAGGAACAGCAATGTTCACCATTTCGTTAGGCAGAAACTGAAAATATATTTCACTTCCACCTTCATTGCCGGCCCATGAACCGACAACATCGTTTTCACTTACACTGCCGGCAGCTATCGGGCTTCCGCCGTCGCGCAGCAGAAACCAGTATCCGGCTCCTGCGCCGGCCAGCAGAAGGACAGCCAGTACTATAATGAGCGGCATTAAAAATGAGCGGCGCTTCTTCTTGCCTGAAACAGCCTGGTAATATCCGCCCTGATGCGGTACAGCTATATCTTTTTGTTTACCCTTTGTTGCGCTCTCAACCGGTTGGCTTTCGCGCTTGACGATTGTGGGTTCAATGTCGTTGAGCATCGATTCGCAGTAGCGACACTTGATCGCCCGGACTGGAATCTCTTCGCAACAAAACGGGCAGGTTTTCATATCTGACATATTTTTACCTCCCAAGATTAACTCGCTTTAAGCTACAGCCCGGTGGCGTCTTACGCACTCTTACCGGACTGCAGATTACATTATAACACAACCGGGGATGGTTTCACCACCATACTTGCAATGGGTAAAACATTGCGTTATAATGCAAAGCAGTAAGCCCGTAATAAGTCTTGACCGACATGCGGGCTTCATTTTACGGAAAGGTCTTTAAAGGAGGAACATATATGCCTAAAGTTAAGACCTTGGTTTTTGCAAGTGTAGTACTGGCTTTGTCTTTAACATTGATCGGGTGCGGAATGCTTACTTCCCAAACCGCTGATCAAGATTTAGTTGCCGGTCTCGATGGAGATCTTCCCGGATGGCTCTTACTTTCTCATCGCAGC
>CAZCHW010000388.1:0-1946 GCA_964498375.1 uncultured Syntrophomonadaceae bacterium
GAGGGTTTCGTGCTTGTATATATCAAAAGTAACATGATCGACAGCTTTAACCACCGTTTTTGAACCAAGCGACAAAAAACGGCTTTTCAGATCAAAGTGTTTAGTAATATTGTCGACCCTGATTAATTTATCCACTGCTGACCTCTACCCTGGGGTTATTTTTATCTAAATCGAAAAAACATCTGACGTGATGGTAATCTGTTACTTTGAACAGGGCAGGAGTCTCTTTCCAGCACCGTTCAAAAACGTAAGGGCAACGCCAGGCAAACTGACAGTGTTTTGGTTCCTGATACAGATCCGGCGGCGCTCCCTCAATACTTACCAGCCGATTTTTACTGTCATCGGCTATATTTGGAATCGCGCCAAGCAATCCCTTTGTGTAAGGATGGGCAGGTTGTTCATAAAGCCGGTCAACCGGGGCAACTTCAACTCCAGTCCCTCCGTACATAACCAGAACCCTGTCGGCCAGACCGGCAACAACGCCAAGATCGTGGGTAATCCAGATCACTGCCATGCCCAGTTCACTTTGCAAACGACGGGTCAGGTCAACAATCTGGGCCTGAATTGTCACGTCAAGCGCTGTTGTTGGTTCATCGGCAATCAGGATATCAGGAGTACATGAGATAGCGATCGCAATCATTGCCCGCTGCCTCATCCCACCGGAAAACATATGAGGATAAGCATTATAACGCCGGTCGGGCTGAGATATACCTACCAAATTCAACAGCTCCAGGGCCCTTTTACGGGCCTTTTTCATACTGTAACCTTCATGGGTTATTAAAGATTCGCTAATCTGTTCACCTACGGTTAAAACCGGGTTAAGGGAACGCAGGGCATCCTGAAAAATAATACTGATTCTATTCCCCCGCAACCGGTTTAACTCAGTTTTGGCCGCAGTCAGAAGCTCCAGCTCGATGTTGGCGGAACTAAAAACAGCCTGACCTGTGACTGTTTTACTGCCTGAAAGCAAACCGAGCAAGGAAAGCATGGTAACACTCTTCCCACTGCCGCTTTCACCTACTACCGCCAGAGTCTCTCCTGGATCAAGATCAAAACTGACCCCATTAACTGCAAATACTGAGCCGTCAAATGTATCAAAACGGGTAGATAAATTTTTTACAGAAAGCAAAGGTTTCAAATTACACAACCTGCTTTACAGATTATTTTTTCATCCGACGCATCCGGGGATCAAGCGCATCTCTCAACCAATCCCCAAACAGGTTCATACTAAAGCCGGTAATTACAATGGCCAGGCCGGGGTATATCGACATCCACGGATAGACAGTCAGGTACTGACGCCCTTCGGCAAGCATATTTCCCCAGCTCGGAATGGTTGGCGGAACCGATAGACCGAGAAAACCTAAACCTGCTTCGTAAAATATCATCGCCGACATCTCAAAAGTAGCCAGGGTAACCAGGGGGCCGATTAAATTTGGCATAATATGTTTAAAGATAATTGCCGGTGTTTTCTGGCCGATGCTGATAGCCGCCTCAATGTAACCTTCTTCCCGCAGGCGCAGAACCTCACCCCTGGTAACGCGGACAAAAATGGGGATATCGGTCAGGCCAAAGATTAAGACTACATTCAAAAGGCTCCGTCCAAGTATTGCAGCAATAAAAACAACAAAAACAAGATAAGGTAAGGCTAGAACCATGTTGGTCAGGGTCATGATGACGTTGTCAGTTCTGCCTCCTTTAAACCCGGCAATTAAGCCAATTATAATTCCCAGGGTAAAGGCCATAGAAACTCCCAAAAAACCAACCATTATTGAAACACGGCTGCCGTAAATTATGCGGCTGAAAATATCCCGGCCCAGGTTGTCTGTGCCCAACAGGTGTTCAGCACTGCCTTCCTCCGTCCAGGCAGGGGGTTGCCGCGAAGCGTAAAGATCCTGTTTTAAAGGGTCTTGCGGCGACAAAGCAGAGGCAAATATTGCAGAAATAAT
>CAZCHW010000389.1:0-1932 GCA_964498375.1 uncultured Syntrophomonadaceae bacterium
CAGCTTTTGGCATGTCCGCCCCTGCTTTTACCTATTTTTTTCTAATAATGCTTTTTAATTCTACTCAATCAAGTTAATTCCTTCCTTATAATATAACAAACTACAGAATTATTTTAAAGAGCTAACAACTTTATTACATTATCCGAATAAGTTCGGCAGACCTATTCAAGGTTAGCTTCAGCCCTGGCAACGTTGGCATTGTGCTCTTCCAGAGTTATGGAAAAATAGTGTTCTCCGGTTCCATCATACTTGTAGTTAAAGAAGTAGTAATCTGAATGTTCCGGATAAAGAACTGCCATCACCGAGGCTTCTCCCGGTGCAGCAATCGGCCCCGGCGGAAGACCGGCGTGCTGGTATGTATTATAGGGCGAAGGGAGCTGCAGATCTTGGTTTGTCAAGAACTCTTTTGTTTCTCCTAAAATGTATTGTATAGTGGCACATGATTCAAGGCGCTGGCCGATCTGCAGACGGTTCATGAATACACCGGCAATCAGGGGGCGTTCATGATCGACCCGTGCTTCACGTTCCACGATTGAAGCCAGGGTCAAAATATCATGAACCGTCCAACCCATATCAGCAATACGTGCCTGTTCCTGTTCGTCGATCACCTGCAGCATCCTGTTCAGCATCAACCGGATAATTGCCTCTTCCCCGGCATCACTGTAAACCTCGTACGTATCCGGGAACAGATAACCTTCGAGCAGGTAATCTATTTCCGGGTTGTTAACCTGGCCAAGAAAGGAATAATCTGCAACCAGGTCAGCCGGTGGATTCTGGGCCATCTGCAAAAAGGTATCGTGATCAACCAGGCTGCTGTCAGAAAGTCTTGTGGCAATGTCAATGATGCTATAGCCTTCCGGTATGGTGAACCAGCTAGTTTCTGAATAAACCTCTCCCCTTTCGAGCTTTTGAGCAATCTCCTCAATGCTCATAGAGGGGCTGAGGTTGTATCTTCCGGCTTTAAAACCTTGCCCGAGACCACTCTGGCGAAGAAATATCCGAAAAGCCAGCTCATTCTGGATCAAACCTTCATCGCAAAGCAGCTTTCCAATGGCCTCGCTTCCATAGCCCTGGGGAATTTCGACCAGTTTGAATGTCTCGGTAGCCGCCGGGTTGACCGGTTCAAGTTTACTATTGTACTGGGAAAAAAGGTATACTGCCGTTCCACCTGCCAGAACCAGCAGTATAACCAGGATCCAAAGAATAGTTTTCATTGATAACACCTGCCTGTTTAGAGAGTATCCTCATCCTCGCCGGCCGCTTCCATTTCATCCAATCTCTCTTCCCAGACGGCTGCTACAGCATTCCACTCGCCTTCATCGTCTACCTCAACCAGTGTTTCTTCTCCTTCTTCCAAATCGATCCGGAAAATATATGCTTCTTCCTCAAAATCAATAGCTTCATCGTCTTCCTCATCGTCAAGGTAAAGAACAGGAACCAGGACGGCGTATTCTTTCAGCGCCACCTGAAAACGATCGATTAAGGCAAAGTTATGTTCATTTCCCTCTTCATCAACAAGAATAACAATATCTGTTCTTTCTTCTCCATTGGTACTCATTATTAACACCTCACATGTTATATTAACAGCTGTATTTTTACTGATCAGTCTGGCTATTGCTGTGCATTCTGGCCAGATAAGTTTCCAGGATAAAAACCGCTGCAAGTTTATCGCGCAGATTTTTACGCTTTTTTCGCCGGGTTCCTCCATCAATTAAAGTTTGTTCAGCCCTGCTTGAAGTTAGCCGTTCATCAATCAGCTCGACCGGTAAGTCCAGCTCCTGCCTGAGCAGTTCAGCAAAAAGTTCCGCCTTTTCTGAGGCTATTCCCTTTGCGCCACTCATGTGAAGAGGGTTTCCGACCACCAGACGATCAACATCAAATTCCCGGCAGATCTGCCGGATGCGCCTGACAGGTTCACCGGGTTCACTGTAG
>CAZCHW010000390.1:0-1910 GCA_964498375.1 uncultured Syntrophomonadaceae bacterium
GGTAATATTCGCGATAAAAGCTTTTTAAAGATGGAATTTGATGATTATCATCAGGTTATATCTGTTCACCTGCATGGCACTTATTATTGTACAAAAGCTGCATTTGCTGTTATGAAAGAACAACAATATGGTCGCATAGTAGCAACGGCTTCAGCTGCCGGTTTGTATGGAAATTTTGGCCAGGTAAACTATGGTGCTGCAAAAATGGGTATTGCAGGGATGATGAATTGCCTGGCCCAGGAGGGCGCCCGTTATAATATAAGGGTTAATACAATTGTGCCAACAGCCGGAACCAGACTAACTTTTACCGTGATGCCGGAGGATGTGATAGGTATAGTTAAACCTGATTATGTTGCTCCGCTGGTAGGTTGGCTTTGCTCGAAGCAATGCGACAAAACTGGAAAAATATACAGTGCAGGTGGCGGTTATTTCGGGCGGATAGGAATAGTTGAAAGCCCCGGGGTTGTCCTTGATCTTGGAAATGACATTTCAATTGAAAAGGTTGTAGATAATCTTGATCAGATCAATAATCTGGATGGAGCACATGAATTTTCTTCAGCATTGGAACAGGCCGCAACCATTATGTCTAAACTGAAAATGAGCTAGACACGCTTTAAGGGTAAAACTCCAACAGCTGGATTTATGGTTGGAAGTTATATACATTGTGTATATAAACCGCTGGTTATTTTTGGTCTCCCTGACAGGATCATTTTAGCCTTTCTTGAAGGGAATAATCTGCCTCTGGAGAATATTTATTATGTTAAGACATTCGCAAAGTAAGGCTTTAATGCCAGTAACGAGAAACAGGAGGTGGTTTAATTGGATAACTACAATGAATACCTGAAGGAACGTACAGTTACCTACCGACCGGCAGGCTCCGGTAAAATTTACACTGACCCGGATGCCGATAAAGCTAGGGAGTATTTTCGTGATCAAAAACCGCGGAAAATGACGGAAAAGCTAACAACTGTCGAAAACGCGGTAAGCGAAATGATCAACGACGGCGACTATCTTGGCATCGGGGGGTTCGGAGCAAACCGCATACCAACAGCTGTTTTACATGAAATAGTTCGCCAGAAGAAAAAGAACCTCGGCTTGGCCGGGCACACCGCAACTCATGATTTTCAGATACTGGTTGCCGGAAAGTGTATTAACCGTTGTGATGTTGCTTATATTATCGGACTCGAAGCAAGAGGATTGTCCAAGGTGGCACGTAAAGGTGTTGAAAGCGGCGAAATAGATATAACAGAATGGACAAATGCCGCCCTTACCTGGCGGTACAAGGCTGCCGCAATGGGTGTATCTTTCCTGCCGGTGCGCTGTATGCTGGGAACCGACACTGAAAAGTACAGTGCTGCGGTGGAGATTCAGTGTCCTTTCACAGGAGCAAAGTATTTAGCTGTGCCAGCCCTATATCCCGATGTGGCTGTCATTCACGTGCACCGGGCTGATGTTTATGGAAACTGCCAGATCGATGGAATTATGGTAGCCGATTCAGACCTGGCCCGGGCAGCAAAAAAATTAATCATTACCACTGAAAGATTAATACCAAATGAAGTAATACGTCGTGAACCAACCAAAACGGTTATTCCTTATTACCTGGTTGATGCCGTAATCGAGGTGCCTTTCGGCAGTTACCCGGGTAATATGGCCTATGAATATTTCAGTGATGAAGAACATCTGCGTGATTGGTTGAGAGTGGAAAATGATCCCGATGATTTGGCAGCATTTTTAGAGCGCCACATTTACGGGGTCAAAGATTTTAATGGCTATCTAGAAACTATCGGTGGGTTGTCCCGCCTGCAGGAACTGCGTTGCCAGGAAACCTTGCTTGAAAAGTAAAGGGATAAACCGCCTAAAAGACGTGCTATGAAAAGTAAAGAGTAAGTTTTCATCTGTTCTTTGACAAT
>CAZCHW010000391.1:0-1895 GCA_964498375.1 uncultured Syntrophomonadaceae bacterium
AAGTAAATGGCCTGGTGATGGTTGTTAATGATATAACCGAGCGGAAAAAATATGGAGAGCAGCTGGAATATTTAAGCACTCATGATCAGCTGACCGGTTTATACAACCGCGCATTTTTTGATCGGTTACTCTATGACAATAGCTGGAATATTTCTTATCCGGTAACTATTATTGCTGCTGATTTGGATGGATTGAAGCTGATTAATGATACTCTCGGTCATGATCGGGGAAATCAAATGCTGGTGACCTGTGCTAATACTATCAAGCAGGCCCTGCGAAAGACTGATATTCTGGCCAGGGTTGGTGGCGATAAATTTGCAGTAATCCTCAACAATACAGGTGAAGATGTGGGGCAACTGGTTATCGACAGGATCAAAAATTCTTTAGAGGTGTACAACCAGGGTAATAGTGAGTTTCCTTTAAGCGTTTCGCTGGGGATTGCCACCCTGAAACAGTCCGGAATGACCCTGGTCGATCTTTACCGTGAAGCTGATGATTTGATGTATATTGACAAATTGCACACCGGGGCAGGCGCCAAATCTCAAATTATCAATTCGCTGATGGCAGCGCTGGAGGAACGCGATTTTATCACAGCTGGCCATGCCCTGAGGCTGGAGGAATTATGCCGGTCAGTTGGCCGGCAGATTAATTTGTCCAACAGGCAGCTGGGGCGGTTGGTTCTGTTGGCCAGGGTCCACGATCTCGGCAAGGTGGGTATCCCCGATGAAATACTTTATAAGAAAGGGCCTCTCACTCCCGGAGAATGGAAAATTATGCGCAAACACCCTGAGAAAGGGCATCGTATTGCATCCGCTTCACCAGATTTGCATAGCATTGCTGATCTGATTCTGAAGCATCATGAACGCTGGGACGGATCGGGTTATCCACTCGGTCTGAAAGGCATGAACATTCCAGTAGAATGCCGGATTCTGGCTATTGCCGATGCTTATGATGCGATGACTAATGAACGTCCCTATCGCAAAGCGAAGAGTCTCGATGAGGCGGTAGCCGAACTACGTGACTGCGCAGGAACCCAGTTTGATCCTGAACTGGTCGAAGTATTTCTGAAAGTGTTACAGGAAAGGATGGCTTCAGAAAACTGTTTTGATGCAACAGGAAAAAATAACTTTCGATTCCATATATAAAAATATAATAAGAACCTGGTAATGAAAATAACCCAGGTTCTTGAATGTCAGTATCTTGAAATTTACAAGGTGTCGGGTTTTTCAAAAGTACTGCCGAATTTTTCTACTGTAACCTTATTAATACGCTGTTCCTCGAGCGGCTTGTCCCGCGGATCAGTTGGTGCTGAGACGATTTGATCTGCTGTTTCCATTCCTTCGATTACCCTGCCAAATGCAGCGTATTGTCCATCCAGATGGCTCGCATTTTCAACAACGATAAAAAACTGGCAACCGGCAGAATCATTGCTCTGCGCCCGGGCCATTGAAATGACACCCCGCTCATGTTTAATCGGGTTGTCGTGTTTATTTGCAGTAAATTCGCCCCGAATTCTGTAGCCAGGGCTGCCGGCACCTGTACCATCGGGGCAGCCACCCTGGATCATAAAGCCGGGAATAACCCTGTGAAAAGTCAGGCCATCGTAAAAGCCTGATTCTGCTAAATCTATAAAATTTCTGACTGTATTTGGAGCTTTTTCCGGTTCGAGCTCCAAGACCATTTTACCTCCTGCTTCCATAGTGATTGTTACCTGCGGTTTTTTCTCCATTATGTAAATCCCTCCTGTTCGATTTAGAACCTAAACTATTCTGAAGCAAGCTTAAGCTGGTTATTTAAATATTGTTTCCGGCAAAGGCTGCGCTGCAGCTTGCCTGAGCTAGTTTTTGGTAAAGTTCCGGGTTTAACAAAGACCATGTCTTTTGGTGATACTCCGC
>CAZCHW010000392.1:0-1890 GCA_964498375.1 uncultured Syntrophomonadaceae bacterium
GACCAGTTCCAGAAGGTTGACCTGAGGGTCGCAGAAATTCTGAGCGCCGAAAGTATTCCAAAGTCTGACAAGCTGCTAAAAATTGTAGTAGCGCTCGGTGAAGAGGAACAGCGGCAAGTTGTTGCCGGAATTGCTGAGCACTACCGGCCTGAGGATTTGCCAGGTAAAAAAGTTATTTTTGTGGCTAACCTGAAACCGGTGAAATTACGCGGGGTTTTATCACAGGGGATGTTGCTGGCGGCAACCAGTGAGGAAGGAAAGCTTTCTTTGACTGCCCTTGACCGTGACATGCCGGCAGGAAGCAGGATCAGCTGATATGGCTGAATTGATTGATACACATGCACACCTTGATTTTCCCCAGTTCAAACCGGATCTGGATGTAGTGCTGCAGCGGGCCCGCGAAGCCGGTGTGGTAGCAATTCTAAATGCCGGAGCTGACGAGGCAAGTTCTAAGCGTGCGCTTGAGTTAAGCCTGAATTACCCATGGATCAGCGCTTCAGCGGGGATACACCCACATAGCGCCGGTCGGGTTGAACCGGGTTGGTTGAAACGTTTGGAAGCGCTTGCTGTTCAGAAAACCGTCTTGGCAATCGGTGAGACAGGGCTCGACTTTTTTCGCAATCTAGCCCCGCGTGAAGAACAGGAACATGTCTTTCGCAGCCAGATCAGCTTGGCTTGCCGGTTAAACAAGCCACTGATTATTCACAGTCGTCAGGCGCACAGCGAGACAGCACGGATACTGCAGGAAGAAGAACTGCCCTGCCCCGCCGGAGTGATGCATTGTTTCTCCGGGACTGAAAAACAGCTGGAACAGTTTTTAGATCTCGGTTTCTATATTTCTATTGCCGGTCCGGTCACTTATCCAAAATCGCAAGATCTTCACAATCTGCTGGGTTTGATACCTGCCGAACGGCTTCTGCTGGAAACAGATGCGCCTTACCTGCCTCCGCAGGCTTACCGCAGCGAGCGTAATGAACCGGCATTTATCAGGCTCACTTATGATAGAGTAGCTCTGGCTCTTAACCTGGACTTAGACCAGTTGGCCCGGCAGGTATATTTAAATGCGGTCCGTTTATTTTCGGACCTCCTGGTCGACCGGACCGCCTGAACTGTCAACAATGCTTGCTAAACAGCAAAAAGGCGCCATCTCATTGGAGTGGCGCCTTTAACATGTTTCTGGTATTAGCTTTTAGCCAAGCAGGCTCTGCAGCTTCATGGCCAGGGACATATCGCCTTTTACCTTTAGCTTGCCGGCCATAAAAGCCGAGGTTGCATTGAGTTTGCCGTCCAGCATGTCGCTAAAATCATCAGCTGCCATAGTGATGGTAATATTGGGGCTGTCATGGGCCCCTTCGACAACATTTGCTTTTCCGTCCTGAACGTCAGCATGAAATACTCCACCATTGTCACCGGAAAGTTCAAACTGGTAAACTGCTGTAACCCCTTTCAGTTTCGAAGGATCGGCAGCATCAATCTTTTGGTTAAGACTATCAAGTAGCGCTTTAAAATCGGCCATTATATCATACGCCTCCTTATAAAGTATTATTAGCGAAACAGTCAGGATAAGCTGGTGCTGGTTGCGGCCCTCCTTTCCGGTTGCCAATTGCTTAAACAGGTGAATTATTACTATTGTAAAGTATATTATAATGCATTAAAGTTGATTTGTCATTATATTTTTGAAATAACTCAGTCTAACTTAAAACTGGAGCATCGAAACTTTATTATCTGCCTGACGGTCAACTGGCATGGTTGGTGTCTGTTAATTGACCGTCGGGTCAGGCAGAGGATAGAATAGAGTAAAGCTGTGCATGAGGGAGGTTGGTGTCACCTTGAGTGCAAGGCCTGATTTGACTTCACCGAGAGTGTTGAGAGAAATATTGGCTGAACGGG
>CAZCHW010000393.1:0-1873 GCA_964498375.1 uncultured Syntrophomonadaceae bacterium
GCTATAGACCCGGCCCGAGACTACCCCATAGCCCTGATATGCGATTATTTCGGTACGGTCCTTGAAAAACCCTTTTTCTTTGCTGTAAACTCTGAAGGCATCATGAACGTGCATAAGAAGCTACAGTACTGGGCTGGTTGCGTAAAAGCACTAAGGATATTTGTTGGTATTGAAATTGCCGGTTTTTACCATGATGCCATCGGTGAAGCCCTGACCGGACTTGGCTATGAAGTAGGATTGGTCAATTCATATACCACCGCCACCAATCGCAGGATGATGTTGGACTTTTCCAAGACCGACGACAAAGACCTGCTGGCGATTGCTCAGGCCCTGATTACCAATAACGGGGTCTCAGCGAAAAGAGTTACCGGCTTCTATGAGCAATTGCAATTGTTTTGCCGCACCAGGCGCCAACTGATTAAAGAAGCATCAGCAGTAAAGATTCAAATCCGCCAGTTGATGAGCATGATTTTCAGGGAATTTCAGGGTTTAGTTGATACGGACAGTTTAACGCAGCGGAAGATATTTAAATCATTTTGGAGTCCGCAAAGCAAAATGGTCATGAGCAGTTTTCCCTTACCGGGCGAGATTTTAAACCTGGGCGAAACAGGCTTAAAAGAACTGGCTGTTCGCGAAGGCCTCAAGCTAAAAGACAAGGAGATCACGCTACTGCTGCAGGCGGCCCAAAGAGACCTGCTCATATCGCCGCCCGAGTTGAGCCACTTCAAAGCCAGGCAAGTTAAGCTCAGGTTGTATCAACTGCATTTTATAGAAGAACAAGTTGCTTTCCTGGAACGGGAAATGGAAAAGATGCTGGTCAAAACACCGGCGATTTTACTGCTAAGCATCAAAGGAGTCGGGGTAGTGACTGCCTCTGAATTTATTGCCGAAGTAGGCTCCATCTTTAATTACGCTCACAACAGGCAACTGGTTAAGCTCGCCGGCATCAACCCGGTCATGTCACAAAGTGGCGGTAAAAAAACAAAAGCATACAAGATCAGCAGGCAGGGCAATCCAGCATTGCGCTACATTGTTACCCTGATCGGAAGGATTATTTGCAGCAAAAAATGCAATAACAGCTATTTTATCAGCTACTACGAACGATTAAATGCGAAGGGTAAGCTGCCCAGTCAGATCTATGCCGCTGCCGGCAACAAGTTTTTACGAATAGCCTTTGCCATGCTCAAAGAACAGCAACTATTTCATATTCCAGGCTACGAAACATGCACCAGTGATATATGCAAAAAGCTTAACCTGAAAGAGAATAAAGAATTGGCCAGGCAAAGGATAGCGTTATTAACTCTATCTGAAAAAACAGCAGTTGCATTGTAATTAAAGCTTGGGCGCTTGAGTGTACGAGTCAAAGCCGGTTCTAACTTGGGGATAACCAGAAACCCGTAATAAGTAAGGCTCAGCTCTTTTGCCTTGAGCGCCCCTTACCAAATCCGGATTAGGCATCTTGGTCACGAGACCGTATTCTGCCAGTATGGACTTTCTGTTTGGGGTTAAAGAAGAGCCTCAGTGCCTTTGCGCCAGCTTTAACCAGGATGACTGTTAAAAGGGACCTTGGGTTGTTCGCTGACATATTATACCATTATGTCGGGATGCTGTTTTATTGTGCTTTAAAGTTATTCACAAGCTAAGCTTGACATTTAACATAGCATCTTATTATATTAGCAGCTAGAATAAAACGGTAAAGCTGCCCTCCAGGTTGGTAAGATAAGTTTTACTGACGTGAACGAACATAAAAAATATAGCTCCCTGTCTTGACAGTAAGGCATATACTGTGCTATTATAATTCTTGCACTTTAAAACAATTCAAACCAAAAACCTGTTCTTTGAAAACTGAGTGAGGAAGGGTCTCTTGAAGAAG
>CAZCHW010000394.1:0-1869 GCA_964498375.1 uncultured Syntrophomonadaceae bacterium
CCTGGAAGAAATAATTGGGCTGGCCAGGCCGCGCAGTGGGAATACTCTCAGCGAGCCCGGTTTTACAGAGCATAAAAGAAAACTTCTCTCAGCCCTGGAGGATTTAACGCCGGACAGTCCTGATCGCCAGAAGTAGTCCGGAAACAAATTTAACCCGCGCTTCAGGGGAGGTAAATTCGTTGCTCAAACCACGTGAAGACGCAAAATGGAGATCTTCGCCTGCCAAAGGGTATTTCAAGCCTTCGGTAAAGACGCTTTTCACCGGGTCGGTCAGAGCAAAGAGAGAAAGATGATCTCCTACCCGGCCTTTCAACAGCAAGTCACCGTCGGTGAGACGAACCTCCTGCTGCTCGTTGATAATCGCCGCCGGCACCTTGTTCTGCAGGGGAAGCTTAAGTAACAGCAGGTTGATAAAAGCATGATCCAGACGCTTACCGCCCAGTGCCCCGAGAATTATAATCTCAAGTGGTTTAAGCCGAAGGGCGGACTCAAGACCCAGCTCGAGATCAGACTTATCTTTAGCCGGGGGATGTTCAATCACTTCGGGGTTGGAAGAAAGAATTTTTGCCTTTACAGCAGGCGGCAATGAATCGAGATCACCAATTAACAGGTCGGGATGCAGGCCGAGAGCCAGGGCATGAATACTGCCGCCGTTTACACAGATGATGTAATCGTTATTGTTGATCAGGGTGCGATGATAAGCGGGATCTTTCAGTTCCCCGTTAGCAATAATTACTACTCTAATTCTCATTTTTTATCTATTGCCTCCTTAGCCCAGCCCGGTCGGGCAAGATCAAAGACCGGCAAAATATTTTTGCAGGCGGGTTAATCCTTCCTGTAAGTTTTCCATCGTGCAGGCGTAAGAGATCCTTATATATCCCTCAGCCCCTGGCCCAAAATCAATTCCCGGGGTTACAGCTACCCCTGCCTCTTCGAGGATGCGCAGGGCAAATGAGTAGGAATCGGAAGTATATTTTTTTACGTTGGCCATCATGTAGAAAGCGCCATCGGGCAGTTTAGCCGGCGCTATACCCATTTCCTGCAGAGCCTGGTAAAGATAGAGACGCCTTTCGTTATAGGCGCTGAAGCGATCCGCCAGAACAGCTTCACTTTCTCGCAGGGCGGCAATACCAGCTGACTGGATAAAAGCACAGGCACAGATAAAAAGATTTTGCTGCAGTTTCTGCATCTTCCGCACCATATCGAGTGGGGCAATCAGGTAGCCAAGACGCCAGCCAGTCATAATGTTGCGCTTGGAAAAACCATTAATAACAATAGCCCGGTCGGTATATTCAAGAATTGTGTGATCGCCCCCGCCATAATTGAGGCCATGATAAACCTCATCAGATACAATAAAGGTATCGAGCGCAGCAAGTTCACGCAGCTCTGCCGCACCAAGGACTGCTCCTGTCGGATTGGCCGGCGAGTTAATCATCAGGCCCTTGACCTTGTTGCCCAATCTGGCCTTTACCGCAGCCGCCTTGAGGACAAAACCATCTTCTTCTAGAACCGGCACATAAACCGGTTCAGATCCGATGTAGTTAACAAAGTTTGGATAGCAGGCATAGTAGGGGTCGGGCATCAGCATCTGATCGCCTCTTTCCAGCAATACCGAAAAGGCAAGCAGCATTGCCGGTGAAGAACCTGAAGTAACTATGACCTGATCCGGGGTTATGGTAACCCCGTAGGTTCTTTTATAGTAACGGGCAATCTCCTCACGCAGCTCCGGTTTGCCAAGGCTGTGGGTGTAGGCTGTGTCATTTTGCTGCAGCGCTTTAAGGGCCGCCTCCCTGACAACAGCCGGAGTTTCACCACCGGGCTCCCCCACTTCCATATGGATAATTTTTCGCCCCTGTTTTTCAAGCTGCT
>CAZCHW010000395.1:0-1850 GCA_964498375.1 uncultured Syntrophomonadaceae bacterium
GCAGAGTTGAAGCGAAGAGGAACCATCCGCCGATCAAGATTACAGCTAGAAGAAACAGGGGTAAGAGAATTTTTTGCGATGCTCTTTCGGGATTGGTTTGCCTACTGCTATTCCTCATCGATTAGCTCCTCCTTTGCGGCAGACAGTTGCAGATTTATTTTAAAGAAGTAGCCGTTGTCCGCAGAGCTGCCGACTTCCGATAATTCAACAGCTCCGGAAATTGGCAGTTCTTCCAGGGCGAGGCGGTAAAGAGCAGCCTGTTCTAGATCGGGTGAGAAACCTTCAATGCTTAAAACCTGTTCATTGTTTAAAGTAATTCTGCGCAGTTGTAAAGCTCGAGCAGGTTTTTCAATAGCGGATATGATCAGCGACAATGAAGCGCGGTTAGGTTCCAATCTTGCTGCAAGGGCCTTTTTCTCCTGATTGGCCTGATTATTTTCAAATAAGGTGATCAGATCGGCGTTATTTTCACGCAGCCGGGTCAATTCAGTTGTTAACCTTAACTGTTCGTCTGCCAGCCGGTTATGCAAATAGTGGCTACCGCAGTAGGCGGTAATTAACAGAAAAAACCCGAGGATAACAGCTATGGCAGAGGCGATCAGAGGGCTCTTTAACAGGTGCCGGTTCTTTTTATTTCGGTAAAGCAGGTTTAGCCGGTAGTTCAAGTGGTCCAACCTCCCAGGGCAAGGCCGCAGGCCAGCGTATAGCGGACTTGATCGGCGCGGGATGAATTTTTGTCGCTTGCTTCAGGCAGATAGTTGAAAGGTGGGCATAAAAGAGAAGGCTTAATCTTTAAATAGCGCGCCAGTCCTCCGGCCAGACCAGGTATTGCTGTTCCTCCCCCGCATATTCGCAAAACAGTGGGGTAACGGTCTGGCCTTTCTCCCTGTTCCTGCCAGTAGTCAACAGAGCGTCCGATCGCACGGTAAAGGTTCTGTTGGCTGGTTGAATCTGCAGGATTGACTGTATACTGGAGGCTGCGGTAATAGGTGTAGCAATGGTTATAAGTAATAACCAGGGTTGTGCTACGCCGCCCCAGGTCGATTAATAGAGAGCAGTTGTTTCCCCCGGTTTTATCAGTGTGGCTGAATGCTGCCATGCGAATCAGGGCCAGGGGCGCTGCTTCAAGGCTGATTAATTTGAGCCCGGCCTGTTCAGCTGCGGAGCTGTACAGTTTAGCAGTAGCGGCAGATACTGCGGCCAGTAAATAGTCACTCTCTGTCCCGTAGTGATCTTTTTCAGGATTAACTGGGCAATATGAGAATATAGCCTGTTCTGCGGGAATTGCAAATCTCTTTTCCATTTCCCAGCGCATAGCCCGGTCGAGATCACTTTTTTTCATCGGTGGCATGGATATTCTGGTCAGGTAAAAAGAGCGGGGGTTGAGTGACAAAGATATTTCCCTGCCCCGCCACTTTTTCAGACTTTTTATTTCTTTTAATGCGGCAACTAGTTTGGAGTGTTCTGTTAAAAGGCCTTGGTTATAGAGATCCGTTGGGGCAGGCAGTGTAGCGGCTCCACTAATCTTGATCTGGCCTTTAACTTCTTGCAACTGGATTGCTTTAATCAAACTGCTGCCAGGATCGATGGCAACAGGCGAGTAATTACCATTAACCTGTAAAGGTTTACTACTGTTTTTCTGATACACCCGAATCTTACGACGGAAAATAATCTCCCCCCATTAAACTCAATATTTAAGCCATTCTATATTAATAATATTTCCGAAATCATCAAAGTCAATCAGCACTGTCAGGGTCAGATTGCTTTCTTCCAGCTGACCGGTTGAATAGATGGCCAACCGGCCGGCCGGTAGTTCTTCGAAGCTGACAGTAAAAGTCCCTTCATCCATT
>CAZCHW010000396.1:0-1841 GCA_964498375.1 uncultured Syntrophomonadaceae bacterium
ATTCGTCGCGGTTGGAGCGGCCTGGTAGATTTAGTCAGAGACCAGGAGGCTGACAATAGCGGGAACATCCAGTACCTGACCGAAGATGTTGTTAACCGGGCAGGCAGGACCGGCGGTACTTTTCTACATACCTCGCGCACCAACCCTTCCAAAATTAAAAAGAGTGAAGTACCGGAAATGTACCGGGAAAAGTATCAGAACAATGTAAATGACCTGACTGCCGAAGTTATGAAAAACCTTGATTTTTTAGGCATTGATTACCTGATCCCGATCGGGGGCGACGATACCCTTAGTTACGGGGTGCGTCTATATCAGGAAGGGGCAAAGGTAATTGCTCTGCCTAAAACAATGGATAATGATGTTCCCGGCACCGACTACTGCATCGGCTTCAGTACCTGTGTTACGCGAACGATTTCTTTAGCCAACAATCTCCGCACCATTGCCGGCTCTCACGAAAGACTGCTGATCATTGAAGTTTTCGGACGTTACGCCGGTTTTACAGCCATGCTGCCAACCATGGCCGGCGCCGCTAACCGCTGTGTTATCCCGGAATACAAATTCAATATCGATCACCTGACCGAATTGATGATTTATGACCGCCGGAAAAACCCAAGCAATTACTCTGTAGCCCTGGTATCTGAAGGGGCTATGTTTGAAGGTGGCGAGATGATCTATGCCAATATGGAGACCGACGCTTATGGGCACGCCAAGCTGGGCGGAATCGGCGAGCTGGTTGCCGCCGCAGTCAAAGATATTGCCCCTCGTTTTAACAACGGCCGGCCGATTAATATAGTTGAGCAAAAGCTTGGCTACATGGTTCGTGGTGGAGATCCCGACGCCATCGATTCAATTGTCCCTATGGCATTCGGCAACCTGGCCCTGGACCTTATTCTACAGGGTATTCACGGGCGACTGGTTGTCCTGAAAAACGGCCGCTACGATAATGTTCCTCTCGATGTGGTAACAGCAACGAAAAAAGTGGTTGACGTTAAAAGCTTTTATGATACCATGCGGTACCGACCCAGGTATGAAAATTTTAACATGAGACCACTTTTTATTATGACCAGCGAGCTTTAAGGCAGAATGAATCATAGCAGCGTAAAACTGACAAATGGTGCGGCAAAAATCAGGCTTTCACTCTTTCCGGGGCCGGCAGGGCCCGGTTTCTTAGGACAATGATAACTCCGCTGACCATAATCAGAATTCCCCCGATAATTGAACCAATTGTAATGGTCTCTGCAAGGAATATCCCGGCCATAATTGTAGCAACAAGAGGATCTATGTATGATAGCACAGCTGAATATTGAGCTTTCATCAGCCGTAAACCGGTATGAAACAGGGTAGTCGCCAACGACTGGTGAATCAAGCCCATCGCCATTAATAACAGGTAATCCTGCCAGCCAAGCCTGCCCGGTGTTTGTAAAAGGAACGGCAATAAGGCCATGGTAATCATCCCGGACATAATTAAGTTAGCCCTGTAACCGGACAATGCTGGGGGAACTTTTTTAATAAACGAAATGATCAATCCTCCGACAATGCCTCCGGCAAGGGCGTAGAGATCTCCAGTAAGAACCCCTTCTCCGATAAACAGGGTATTATAACCCATAATAGCCAGGGTGCCGAACAGGGCCAGGACTAGGGCAAATATTGAGCTGCTTTCGATCTTTTCCTTGATGATAAGTGGCGCAAAGAGTACGGTAAAGACCGGAGCAGTGTAGGTTAAAAATGCGGCATTAGCAATAAAAGTATATTTTAAAGCGTAAGTGTACGCCAACCAGGAAACCCCGGTAAAAAGCGCCGGCAGGTAAAGCCATTTCCAGTGTTGCACTGAAACACCAACC
>CAZCHW010000397.1:0-1838 GCA_964498375.1 uncultured Syntrophomonadaceae bacterium
CTACTGGCCATTTTGCGGATTCTTCTTTTGTCAGTATCGTAGTTGATAAAGAAAAGTATGAAACAGGTAAAAACAAGGCTGATCAAAACCTGTTGGGTGATGTGTCTGCCCTGTAAATCCACCAGGTGCTGGTCTTCACTGATCGAAGTAAAATAGCCGACCACGTGTCCGGTGACGTTTATAATCGGCAAAAACTGAACCAGGTATTCACAGCCGCTGTGCGAGATACTGAAACTGAAAGGTTGGCTGGCCGGCAGGTGTTGCAAGACCCTTGCGTTTACATAAGAGGAAAAGACCGGGTCATTATAGAGATCGTATAAACTGTCGGCTTCCTCTTGCTCCAGGATGCCACTGTATACCTGGCTGTCAAAATAAAAATTATCTAAAAAGCTGGCAGGAATAAAATTTGTTTTATTGTCAGAAAATGCACTGTCTTGAATTGCTGTTCCGTCGAGCAGGTAAGCAACATTCTTAGTGGGGTACATTTCCTGAAGCAGTTCAATTGCTGCTGACAGGGAAATAGATATTTCTGCAGTGCCGGAGTATTTTCCCTCATGAAAAATTGGATAAACGTAATGGTATCCGTTGAAACTGCGCCCAATTTCAAACCCATGCACGTAGGATCGATCGAGGTTGGCAATTCTTACAGTGTCACGTTGGTCAAATATATTGTCGCCATATAAATCAGGAGCCAGGAAACGTAAAAAAACTTCTCCGCTGGGAAAATGAAGCTGCAGTTCTCTGAATTCATAAGCTGTTATTATTTGATACTGCTCTGATAACATATTGAATAATTCTTCACGCAGCCGGGCCTGTTCTTCCAGGGGGACAAAAAAGGCTGTCTGGATTGTTTCCTGCACCGCAGGCTTGTTAATGGCGCTTTCAAAAATGTAAGCGGCAAACTCCTCGTAAGAACGGGCTATGCCGTTTATACCCGCTTCAAGCTGACTGATTTCGGAAACAAGATAATGCTCTTTTGCCAGATCATCGGCTTCGTTAAAATAGTACATGGATATTATCCAGCCTATAAAGGCAATGGCGGTGACAATGATGACGGTTCTCAGCTCAATCAGTGTTTTTTTCATATTTCAGCCTGGTTTCTATTGTGTTGTCAAGCCAAGATCGACATTTAATATATCCTAAATAAACCCTGATGTCACCAGCAAGATTTGATCTGCCCTGAAAATTTTACCCCAGCCTGTCGCCTTTTCTGACTGCCCGTTCAGGCTGAATCAGGACTACTCCCTGGGACGAGTAAATCCCCAGGACCAATACTTCCGACATGAAATCAGCAATTTGCCGGGGCGGAAAGTTAACCACGCCCAATACTTGCCTGCCGATCAGCGCTTCCATACTGTAGCATTCGGTTAACTGGGCGCTCGATTTCTTTATGCCAATTTCATCGCCAAAATCAACCCAAAGCTTATAGGCAGGTTTTTTCGCATTATTAAAAGTTTCAACCTTGATTATTTCGCCGGCACGAATATCCAATTTCATAAAATCATCAAATGTAGCCATTTTTAATTCTCCTGAATAAGAGCAGTCTGCTGCACTGAATTTCTTTTGCTTTACTTCATGTAAGCCCTATGGTAAGTTTTCTTCCCCTTGCGGATTTTAACTCCAAGCTTGAGCTGTTCAGCAGAGATGACGTGGTCGATTGACTTAATTTTGGTATCATCAATTGAAATTCCACCCTGCTGAACCAGGCGCCTGGCTTCGCTCTTGGAAGCTGCAATTCCGCACTCAACTATTAAATCGATTACATTTATAGCTCCGTCAGCTAAAAGTCCGGCCTCAATTTTAGTAGTGGGCATGTTTGAATCATCTGTTCCATCTTC
>CAZCHW010000398.1:0-1766 GCA_964498375.1 uncultured Syntrophomonadaceae bacterium
CTTCGCGTGAGGTTGAAATTGCTCCACCTTCAGTACCGGCACCGGTAAAACGCCTGTATTGGTAGGGTATGGCGTGCTGTTCTGCAATTTCAGCCAATTCTTCACGCATCTTTCTGCTGACCAGCAGAGTGCGATCCATAATGCTGATCGCCGCCCCCTTGCCAAGCATTGTCCCCGTTGCAGCTTTTTCTGTTTCCGGAGTATCTGCAGCTGCTGTTGCTTCGACAACAAGCGCTCTTTGCGGTTTAAGAGTATAGGCAGCAACGGTTGCGCCTCGTGTCCCTATCTCTTCTTGAACTGTAAAAGCAGCGTCAAATGAAAGCCCGTTATCTTCCAGGAGCAAATTAAGCAGAACCAAACAGCCGGCGCGATCATCAAAAGCTTTGCCGCGAAAAACTCCATCGCCAAGAATAGTGCAAGTAGAGGTAAATGCAGCATAATCACCAAGTTTAATATTTTTTTCTGCCTCTTCTTTGCCCTTAAAACCGGCATCAATCAGCAACGATTCAAGATCAAAAGGATTATTTTGTTCACTTTTTTTCTGCAAGTGTATTGCTTTAGCCCCAATTACTCCGGGCAGTCTGTTTCTACCGATTTGTAACCGTTTACCGGGCAATATTCTACTATCCAGGCCACCTACCGGACTGAACTTTAATAATCCGCTTTTCTCTATGCCTGTGATCATCAGGCCAACTTCATCCATGTGCGCAGCCAGCATAATCCGGTTTCTGTTAGCTGAACCTTTTCTCACCAGCAAGTTACCCATTGTATCCACATTATATTCAACTGCAGCATTGGCCAGTTTTTCGATCAGATACTGGCGTACCAGACCTTCGTCACCTGATACTCCGTTCAGATTACTGAGTTCAGTTAACATTTACTCATCTCCTGAATTACTGCATCAGTCAGTCCGGCAGCAAAAAATGCGAGCAACCGGCCACATTGCCTGAGATCTTCCAAGTTAAGCATTTCAGCAGTGCTATGCATATAACGTAGCGGCAGGGATAAAAGTCCGGTTGGGATACCCTTACGCGAAACCTGGAAAACCCAGGCATCAGTTCCACTCGGCCCTGGAATCGGTTCAACCTGGTAAGAAATATTGTGTTCGTCCGCTTTTTTCTGCATTTCTCCGGCTATGAATGGATGGATGTTGGGGCCGACCGCAACAACCGGACCGCCGCCCAGGCTGAATGTTCTTGAATCATCAACACCGGGCATGTCACCGTGCGTCACATCAACCGCAACGGCCAGATCAGGTTTGAGGTGATATGCTGCGGTTAATGCGCCGCGCAGACCCACTTCTTCCTGGAGTGAGGCAATGAAATAAAGATTGGCATTATGACGCAAACCGGCTAAGAGAGCAGCACAATAGACAAGCGCTGCTACACCAGCCCTATTATCAAGGGCTTTTCCGGTGATCATTTTTTTATTGTCAGACAAAAGTGGTGAGTAATCAAACGAAACAGGATCGCCAACCCTGACTAGTTTGCGTACTTTTTCCACCGAAAGTCCGGTATCAATAAATAGTTTGTCGAGCGGGACTGTTTTTTTACGGTTTTCTTCAGAAAGCAAGTGCGGAGCAGTAGACCCGATTACAGCTTTACGCATTTCCCGGCCATGAACGAGGACAGCCAGACCTGGTAAAACCCTGGGGTCAATACCACCAATCGGGGCAAAACGTAAAAAACCGCCTTCGGTGATCTCGGTTACTATAGCCCCAATTTCGTCCACATGAGCGATCAGGGCCAGGTTCAAGGGTTTGTTTT
>CAZCHW010000399.1:0-1766 GCA_964498375.1 uncultured Syntrophomonadaceae bacterium
CTCGCGTCCAATCCTGGTGTTGATTGCCTTGTAGCGTTTTTTAAAAAGCAGGTATTTTTTACAGTCCGGTTTGCCCATCAAATTAAGCACTGCAGGGTTGACATGCTCGGGCGCAACTTTGAGCTGCCCACTAATATGGTGGTTGCAGAGTTCATCGAAAAACTCACCCTTTTGATCCAACAGCAGGTAGTCGTAACGGATCCCTGAACGAATAAAAACTTTTTTAACCTTTTCGAGGGAACGAAGTTTTTTAAGCAGAGCCAGGTAATCATCGTGATCGACGATCAGGTTTTTACAGGGCGAAGGAACGAGGCAGTGCCTGTCCGGGCAGGCTCCCTGCTTAAGCTGTTTCTTGCAGGCAGGCTGTCGGAAGTTAGCTGTTGGTCCGCCAACATCATGGATGAAACCTTTAAATTCAGGATCTTGCAGTAAAAATTTTGCTTCTTCGAGTATCGCTTCGTGGCTGCGCGGCTGAACTATCCGGCCCTGGTGAAAGTGCAAAGCGCAAAAACTGCAGCCTCCGAAACAGCCGCGACTGCTGATCAGGCTGAATTTTACTTCCCTGATTGCCGGTACTCCACCGGCTTTTTCATAAACCGGATGATAGCTCCTTTGGAAGGGCAGGCGATAGATCATGTCAAGCTCTTCGCTATTCAGAGGATTGGCAGGTGGATTCTGGATAACAAAGTGATCCCGGAAAGGTTCAGCCAGAATTTTACCGCTCAGGGAATCGCTGTTTTGCAGCTGCACCATGAAACTCTCGGCAAAAGTGCGTTTATCTTTTTTAATCTGTTCAAAGGAAGGCAGAATAATTGTATCAGTGGGGGTATCGATACTTTTAGAACGGTATACAGTTCCCCTGATATAGGTTAAATGCTCAATCTTTAGCCCGCTGTCCAGTGCTTCCGCCACTTCGATCATGGCTTTCTCCGCCATGCCGTAAACCAGCAGATCGGCTTCGGAGTCAACAAGTACAGAAGGAAGCACCTGATTAAGCCAGTAATCATAGTGGCCCAGCCTCCGCAGGCTTGCCTCCAGCCCACCGATAATAACAGGGACTTCGGGATAAGCCCGGCGAATTTGACGGCTGTAAACAGTGGTTGCCCGGTCGGGGCGGAGACCGGTTCTGCCGCCGGGGCTGTAAGCATCGCTTTTGCGTTTTTTCTTGGCGACAGTATAATGGCTGACCATGGAATCAATATTTCCTGCGCTGACCAGAAAGGCCAGGCGGGGGCTGCCAAGTTTTTTGAATTCCTCAATGTTTTTCCAGTCGGGTTGAGCAATAATGGCTACTTTGAAGCCATGGGCTTCGAGCAGACGGCTAATTATGGCCACTCCGAAGGAGGGATGGTCCAGGTAGGCATCGCCACTGACAATGATAAAATCAGGTGTGTCCCAACCCCGCTCGGTGATATCTTGCTTGCTTACAGGCAGAAACAGGTTATCCATAGAAACTCCTTTAATTAAAACAGTTAAAATGTTTTAGTCTATTATACCGCATTATTTCTGCCCAGATCCTGTGTGACCGGCATTACAGGGAAGTTATTGTTGTGAAAAACTACAGAGGAGAGGGAAACAGGCTGGCAAGGGCGAATAGACAATAGAGGTTTATGACTTTCTAAGAAAGTGCAACATGTTGCTGATGGGGAGGGAAGAAGAATGCTGCCACTGCGTTATGAGGGTGATTTATATCGGCCGCCCAGTGAAGCAAAAAGTTTGATCATCCAGGCAACAATTGGTTGTTCGCATAACCGCTGCACTTTTTG
>CAZCHW010000400.1:0-1763 GCA_964498375.1 uncultured Syntrophomonadaceae bacterium
CAATCGTATAGAAACTGTAGAACCATATTTAAAAGCATTCATTACTCATACTCCGGCGCTTGCCCTTGATCTTGCCGGTCAGGTCGACCACAGGAGAAGCGGGGGGGAAAATCTGCACCCATTAGCTGGGGTGCCGGTGGTTATAAAAGACAACATATGTACTGAAAATTTAAGAACTACCTGTGCTTCCAGAATTCTGGAAAATTTTATTCCACCATATAATGCTGCTGTTGTTACAACTTTACTCGACGCGGGTTTGCCAATTTTGGGTAAAACTAATATGGATGAATTTGCCATGGGATCGTCTACTGAAAACTCTGCCTTTTTTGCCACCCATAATCCCTGGGATCTCGACCGGGTTCCGGGCGGTTCAAGCGGGGGTTCGGCTGTAGCAGTAGCTTCAGGAATGGCTCCCCTGGCGCTCGGTTCTGATACAGGTGGTTCTGTTCGCCAGCCAGCCTCATTTTGCGGCACAGTCGGTTTGAGGCCTACCTATGGAAGAGTATCCCGTTACGGGTTGATTGCTTTTGCTTCATCTTTAGATCAAATCGGCCCCATGGCCCGTTCTGCAGGTGATTGTGCCCTCTTGCTCAGTCTGATTGCCGGTCATGACCAGCGCGATTCAACCTCACTACCGGAACCACTGCCCGATTACCTCCCCAATCCTGAATTTTCTCCTGCCCGGCTGAAGATTGGCTTGATCAGGGAAAACATTTCTGAACATTTTGATTCCCAGGTCAGAAATGCTGTCCTTGAACAGGTGAAAAAACTGGAATCTGCCGGTGCACAGGTGGAGGAAGTTTCATTGCCGCTGACCGATTATGGCTTAAGCGCTTATTACCTGATTGCTCCTTCTGAAGCCAGCTCTAACCTGGGCCGCTATGATGGGGTTAGATACGGGCACAAGGTTGAAGCAGAAAACATAGAAACTCTCTTTGGTAAAACACGCGGTGAGGGCTTTGGCGCCGAAGTTAAACGTCGGATTATGATCGGTACCTATGCTCTAAGTGCCGGTTATTACGATGCTTACTATCTTAAAGCATTGAAAGTGAGGACATTGATTCGCCGAGACTACGAAGCGGCATTCAACACGTATGATTTATTGGTTGGCGCAACCAGCCCGACCCCGGCTTTCCGGCTTGGTGAAAAAACTGCGGATCCTTTGCAAATGTATCTTTCTGATATTTGCAATATCACTGATGCTCTGGCGGGATTGCCTTCTTTGTCAATCCCCAGCGGCATTCATTCGACAGGCCTGCCAATGGGCATGCAGCTTACTGCCTCACCGCTCCGTGAAGATTTACTTTTGCAGGTTGCCCATTACCTTGAAGAGTCAGGTGCCGGCAGGCTACCTGTTCCCAGGATTGCCTGTTCCGACGGAGGTGTTTTCTGATATGAATTGTGAGTATGAAGTTGTGATAGGCCTGGAAATTCACCTTGAGCTACAAACCAGATCAAAATTGTTTTGCGGGTGCAGCACTGCTTTTGGCAAAGAACCAAACAGTAATTGCTGCCCTGTTTGCCTGGGGCTTCCCGGCAGCCTGCCTGTTTTTAACCGAAGGGCAATCGAACTTGCCGTTACAGCTGCCCTGGCTTTAAATAGCGCAGTGCAGGAAGTAAGCCGTTTTGATCGTAAAAACTATTTTTATCCCGATTTACCGAAAGCATACCAGGTTTCTCAATATGATCACCCCTTGGCCTGTGGAGGGTTTCTAGAAATTGAATTGGATGGGGAGAGCCGCAAGATTGGTTTGGAAAGAGTT
>CAZCHW010000401.1:0-1192 GCA_964498375.1 uncultured Syntrophomonadaceae bacterium
CTGCTGCTGCTCACAGCTGCGCTTTTTGATGCAATCTATTACTCTTGCCTGATCAAAACCAGCAAGCCCGCTGACATTCTATTAACCAGCAGGTCTATCGAAGCGCCTTCAGCCCGGCAGCTTACCGGCCCTGAAGAGCTGGAACTTAAGAAAACCTACCGCGCTGCCAATTATTTTCTCCTTCGCTTTCTGGGCAGTAAACGTCCCTGTCTCTGCCGGTCACTGGTCCTTGAAAAATGGTGCCGCAAAAGAAATATTGCAGCACAGGTAATCATTGGCGTAAAGAAGAGCGGAACCATGCTGGAAAGCCACGCCTGGCTTGAAATTGAAAATCAGCCTTTTAATGAAAATATGGTGCAGTTAAAAGAATATACAACAATTCTCCGGAAAGGCAAACCTGATGATCAATAATATCAACACCATCTGCTTTGATATGAACGGTCTGAAAATTTGCCTCGGCAGCAACAATGACTCTTACCTGGCTTCAGCGCAATCGTACCTGTCCATGTCTAAGACAGCAGGCGAAGCAACCGCGCCTGATATCCTCCACCAGATTAACATTGTTGAGCACAATGAAGCCGACCTGCTGATGCCGCTGCCAGGCCGGGACTATTTTGTCTATCAATCGACCCTGCTATTGGAGCAACCTGTTCGCTGCTTCAGCTATCAGAAGGGCTCCTCCCGCTGGACCGATTACACCGGGCTGGGACGGACCATGGTCGATCGGGCAACAAATAAAACCAGCTCCATCATTTATAAAAACCATCATACAGCCGGAGTATACCTCGACATTCTATTCTGCTACAACCCCATTTTAAGCAGCCTGAACCGCCTCGGGTATGAAGTTGTTCATGCAGCGTGCGCCGTCATCGAGGGCAAAGGAATTTTGTTTACCGGTAAGAGCGGGCAGGGCAAGTCAACCGCAGCAGGAGCCCTTTTATGCAACGGTTATCCCCTGCTTGCCGATGATCGCGTATTAATCAAAAAAGAAGAGGAAAGTTATACCGCTTATTCGATATCCGACGTAGTAAAACTGGGGGCCCCTTCACTGAAACGTTTTTTCCCGGAATTGCAAGCACTGCCGCCCCTGCACCGGGTTGACGATAATTACTATTATAAAATCAGCAGAATCAGCAACATGCATCACCTTGAAACTAGTAAAGTTGATGCCCTGTGCGTTTTTTCTAGAATT
>CAZCHW010000401.1:1202-1758 GCA_964498375.1 uncultured Syntrophomonadaceae bacterium
GGCACAAGTGGTGGGAGATCTTTTTCCGGTTACCCTCGGTGTCCGTGAACCGGAAGCAACAACTGATAAATTCAACTTTTTGATCGACATGTTAGCAAAACTTAATTGTTACAAAATCTATTTTGGCACAGACATGAAGTCTTTTACCGCTGCAATACAAAAACTGGCCTGTAAAGTATAAAATTGTTTGACTTATTAGTTTACAAGTTTATAATAATATTAGTGCTTATACATTTTAATTCCGGGAGGAACGAGTATGAAAGAGCAATATGAAAAACCCCGATTGATTGAATTTGAAGAACTGCTGAGCTTGACCGGCCAACAGCAACAAGAACTATCAAACGCAGAAATTGATTAAATCTTCTGGCTGCCTTCGTTTTTTAAAACTGATTATCTAACTTTAGTAATCGGACAAAACAACAGGTTCAGTAATTTTTTCAGCAACAGGGCAAGTTTATTAGGCCTTGTTGCTTTTCATTTTCCATAAATGCCCGGGTTAGCTTAAACTAAGGTTTAAATCTGCCAGGCTGAACCACACTAACCCCTCAGCCACTCT
>CAZCHW010000402.1:0-1753 GCA_964498375.1 uncultured Syntrophomonadaceae bacterium
CCATGGCCCGGCCTGGCAGATGATTTAAATCAGTACCTTTCGGGCTGCAGTGTCGACTGGTCTGTTTATCCGCTTGATCGCAGCGGTTACCCTCCTTTCATCGCGGCGGTTTTAACCCAGGTAGGTTTAATTCCTTATGGTTCGGTAATTACCTATCGCGAAGCGGCTGAGCGGGCCGGTTCGCCGCTGGCCTGGCGTGCTGCAGGACAGGCTTTAAAGACAAACCGCCACCCCATCATAGTTCCCTGTCACCGGGTTATCGGCAGCAATGGCAGACTGGGTGGCTTTAGCGGCCCAGCTGGCTGGAAAGAAATGCTCCTCACCCTGGAAGGAGTTGACCTGTAATGCTGCGTTATCTAAGCGCCGGAGAGTCCCACGGGCCCTGTTTAACTGCAGTCATCGAAGGTTTACCTGCTGATTTGCCGGTGCAGACTGCAATAATTGACCACCAGTTGCAAAGGCGACAGCAGGGTTACGGACGTGGTGAAAGGATGAAAATTGAGCAGGATCGGGTCGAGGTGTTATCTGGCCTGCGTTTTGGTAAAACGCTTGGCAGCCCGGTGACCCTGCAGGTCAAGAATCGTGATTGGAGCAACTGGACTGAAATTATGGCTCCTGAAGGAGCTCCTCCCGGTAATTTGAAACAGTTGTCCAGGCCTCGTCCCGGGCATGCCGATCTGGCGGGCGGATTAAAGTACAATCGCTCTGACCTGCGCGATATTTTAGAGCGGTCGAGCGCCCGCGAAACGGCGATCAGGGTGGCAGTTGGGACTGTGGGTCGTCTTTTGCTGGAACGTTTCGGCTGTTTTGTTTACAGCCATGTCACAAGGATCGGGGCGGTTACATCAAATGTAGCAGCAGAAAACTTACCCGATTTGGCTGCACAAGTGGAAGAATCACCGGTCCGCTGTGCCGATCCCGAGGCCGAAACGGCGATGATCGAGGCTATAGAAGCAGCCCGCCGGGCGGGTGATTCCCTGGGCGGTGTAATTGAACTATTCATAACAGGCCTTCCCCCCGGACTGGGCAGTCATGTTCATCCCGACCGGCGTCTCGACGGTCGTCTTGGTGGAGCTTTGTTCAGTATCCAGGCGATCAAAGGTGTGGAAATCGGTGCAGGTTTTCAGGCTGCGGCGATCTCAGGTTCAGCTGTTCATGATCCTATAGAGCTTGATCCAAAAGGTGCATTTTGCCGGCCTTCCAACCGGGCCGGAGGAATCGAAGGGGGAATCAGCAACGGTCAGCCGTTACTGTTACGCCTGGCGATGAAACCTATTCCAACCCTGGGCAAACCGCTGCCCAGCGTTGATTGGCTTAGCGGTGAAGCAGCACCGGCAGCCTTCGAACGTTCTGATGTCTGCGCAGTTCCGGCTGCGGCGGTGGTAGCCGAAGCTGTAGCTGCCTGGGAGTTGGCTGTCGCGTTCAGGGAGAAATTTAGTGGTGATTATCTGGCGGAAGTGGAAACCGCCTATCAATCCTACGTGGCCGATGTAGATCGACTACTGCACAGGGGTGAGTGATCTGAAAAATTCTGAAATTATTGTTCATTCTTCCGGGTTTCCCTACCGGGTCCTAATTGAAAGAGAATCGCTTGCGCGAATCGGTAAGGATTTACGGATGCTTTTTCCTGCCACGCGGGCGCTGCTGGTTAGCGACAGTAAAGTCTATTCTCTTTATGGCCAACAGGTACTTCAGGCACTGGCTGCTGAAAAATGGCAGGTCACCGTGGTGCAAATTCAGCCGGGTGAACGGT
>CAZCHW010000403.1:0-1732 GCA_964498375.1 uncultured Syntrophomonadaceae bacterium
TTTTAACGTTTCAGCGACAATTTTAACCGCTGCATCCCAGGTTCCCCCGCCATGGTCCATGATCGGAGTCATTATATCTACGGAGCCATCCTCATTTATTTTGATGCTCGCACTGGAGTAATCGATCACTTCACCCGGTTTCGGTCCTCCGGTCCCAGAGGTATGAAAACCCCTGGCCAACCCTACTCCGCGTAAAACAGGTCCATCATCCGAGCCGGGTTTTGGCCGGTTGTACCAGTCAATTAACTCTGACCCGCGGGCTAGCATCTCTTCAACGCCACAGCTTTTAATTGTCGATTTAACAGTTGGTCCCTGGCCCCAAAACTCATCACCAAGACCAACATAATTTTTTAACCTTAGCTCAATTGGATCTATCCCCAGTTCTTCAGCAAGCATATCAATGGTACTTTCCACAGCAAAGTTTACCTGCGGGTTGCCGTAACCCTGCATGGCACAGCAAGGTGCCTGGTTAGTATATACTGCCGTTCCTTCAAACTTGAGGTTGGGAAATTTGTAAAGTGAAGCATACCAGCCAGCCATACACCCGAGCAGCGGATAAGCCTGTACATTATGCCCTCCGATGCCAACTAAAACTTTAAGATGACCGGCAACGATAGTGCCGTCTTTTCTGGCGCCAATTTTAAAGTTAAACTTAGCCGGGTATTTATGGTGATCATACATATCCTCCTCACGAGAGGAAACCAGCTTAACCGGCCTTTTCGCCTTCAGGGCAAGGGCAACACAGATGGGAGTAATTGAGTTCATCTGAATACTTGATCCGAATCCGCCCCCCAGGCAAACTCGCTTCACATTAATCTTGTTGAGCGGTATGCTGAAAATCTCTCCGAGTGAAATCCTCACATTATGGATCGACTGTGTAGTTGTCCAGAGTGTAAAACCTCCATCAGGCTCGGGGTTACATACAGCTGACTTTGTCTCCATCTGGGCATGATACACCCGGGATAGTTCGTATTCTTTTTCCAGAACCACATCAGCTTCATCAAAAGCCTTGCCATCATCTTCAGTGGGAGTATAAACAGCCCCGCAGCCACAATGGTAATGCTCCTGGCGCCGCTGAGGATCAAAGCGGGTACCGCAAACAGGGCAATAGTTAAATATGCCAACTGTTATATTTCTTTCACAGGCCACATTATTAACAACTTCAAAGGGATTATCACCCAGAAATACTGATTCAAAAATCGGTGAAGCTCCTGGCTTGTTCGCTTCAGCCGGATCAATATAAAGCGGCAGTTCTTCATACTCTACCTTGATCTTTTGCATTGCTTTGAAAGCATCTGCTTCAGTTTCAGCTGCCACTGCAGCAATTGCTTCCCCATAGTGACGAACTTTTTTAGGTAGTACTAAACGATCGCGAAACGTTTTGTCCGGCACGCTGACAATACGCTCGTTATAATAAACTTCAGGGATATCGTCCGGCACTAGGCAAATTGCGCCCATCGCTTCAGCTTCCCTGGTATCAATGCTCTTGATATTTGCATGAGCAACCGTGCTGCGCAGTACTACGGCGTACATCATGTCAGGAAGAGCAACGTCTGAAGCGTATACTTCTTTGCCGGTTACTTTAGCAATACCGTCTTTCTTAGGCATAACAGCACTAATTACATCAAATTGACTGTCCATCATTTCAGCTCCTTCCTTAAAGCATGACATACTGTCTAGCGTACGCAACCCTTAACCAGGGCGAGCAGAGCCATCCGCACGGGCACACCGT
>CAZCHW010000404.1:0-1719 GCA_964498375.1 uncultured Syntrophomonadaceae bacterium
CCAGGTTAAAAAGGGCGAAATCCATGCTCTTCTGGGTGAAAATGGGGCCGGCAAATCAACATTGATGAACATTTTATTCGGCCTTTACCAGCCAGATGCAGGTTATATCAATTTACGCGGAAAAAAGGTAAATATTGTCAACCCCAATGTGGCCAACGATCTCGGTATTGGTATGGTTCACCAGCATTTTAAGCTGGTCCATAATTTTACCGTTACAGAAAATATTATTCTCGGTCTTGAGCCAACAAGAGCTTTTATGATTGACACCCGCAGCGCTGCCTCAAGAATTGAAAAGCTTTCAAAACAGTACGGGCTTAATGTTGATCCTGATGCAAAAATTGCCGGGGTATCAGTGGGGATGCAGCAGCGGGTGGAAATCCTGAAAATGCTTTACAGGGATGCTGAAATTTTAATTTTTGATGAGCCTACAGCAGTGTTAACTCCCCAGGAAGTTCAGGAATTAATGAAAATCATGCGTGGGTTGATCGAAGAAGGAAAAACTATTATCCTGATCACTCATAAATTAAGAGAGATTATGAAAATTGCCGATCGGTGCACTGTAATTCGCTGGGGTAAAGTGGTCGGCTCAGTAAATGTTGCTGATACATCGGAAGAAAAATTAGCTGAAATGATGGTTGGACGCAAAGTTCTTTTTGAACTTGATAAAAAGCCTGCCGACCCCAAGAAAGAGGTTCTGACTATTGAAAACCTCACTGTGTCTGGGGCAGACGGTAAGCACGGCTTGAAAAACTTCACCCTCGGGGTACGCTGTGGTGAAATTGTCGGTTTAGCCGGAGTAGATGGAAATGGCCAGACTGAACTTGTGGAAGCGCTGATCGGTTTGCGAAAAATTGATTCAGGCTGCGTGAAGCTACACGACCGGGACATCAGCACTTTATCTATCCGTTCCCGGATCGAGTCGGGAGTAGGCCATATTCCAGAAGATCGCCACAAGCATGGACTGGTTCTTGATTACACTGTCCTGGAGAACCTGATCCTTAAGACTTATTATAAACCTCCCTGTTCAAAGCGGGGAATTATTGACTGGGATTGTGTTTATACCCACGCTGAGCGAGTGATGGATGATTTTGATGTGCGGGCCGGTCAGGGCCCGGAATCTTCTGCCCGTTCGCTTTCCGGGGGCAATCAGCAAAAAGCAATTGTCGGGCGTGAGATTGACGGCAACCCCGATCTGTTAATTGCCGTGCAACCTACCCGTGGTTTGGATGTCGGGGCGATAGAATATATTCATCGCCGCCTGCTTGAACAACGTGATCAGGGTAAAGCTGTATTCCTGATTTCTTTAGAATTGGACGAAATACTCGATCTTTCAGACCGGATCGCAGTTATATATAACGGGGAACTGGTTGATGTTGTCGATGCCTCAAAAACAGATGAAAACGAGATCGGTTTAATGATGGCCGGTGGAAAGCGAGGTGCGGCAGTTTGAAAACCAGAGTTAGAGCACGTAAAGATTTTTTAATGTCTCTTTTTGCCGTTTTACTCGGACTGATTGCCGGAGCAGTACTAATGATTGTTACCGGAAACGACCCATTTGAAGGGTTTTACTATCTCTTCAGAGGTGGGTTGATGAATATTGAACGAATCGGCAATACCCTGGCTACAGCTACTCCACTGATCTTTGCCGGTCTTTCGGTTGCCTTTGCTTTTAAGACGGGACTTTTTAATATCGGGGGAGCAGGGCAAATGCTGATTGGC
>CAZCHW010000405.1:0-1711 GCA_964498375.1 uncultured Syntrophomonadaceae bacterium
TGTCAAACCAGCCAACCTTGGTTCCAGTGTTGGTATTTCCAAGGCCTCTACACCGGCCAACCTGCAAAACGCTGTTGAAGAAGCCCTGCTTTATGATGATAAAGTAATCATAGAATCTTTCGTGGAGGGCCGTGAAATTGAGTGTGCCGTGCTGGGCGACATTGCCGCAGAGGCATCCCGGCCCGGAGAAATTATTCCCTGTAATGATTTTTATGATTACCAGGCTAAATATATTGACGATCGCTCTGAACTGGTTGTTCCCGTTGAACTGGCGCCCCAGCTAGAAGAAAGCATCCGTGAATATTCGGTTAAGGCATTTCAGGCAGTTGAAGCGAGCGGACTGGCCCGGGTAGACTTTTTCCTCAGTCGCCAGGGCCAAGAGATAATTATCAATGAAATTAACACTCTCCCGGGGTTCACCAGCATCAGCATGTATCCAAAAATGTGGGAGGCAACAGGGGTTACCTATAACGAACTGGTCAGCCGCCTGCTCAAGCTGGCCCGGCAGCGTCATCTTCGCCGGCAGGGCCTGCTGGCTGCTCCTCCGGAGTAAGCAGCTAATCCTGCGATGTTCGGGGCAGGAATATAAGAACGTCCTGTTGAAAAAAACTTTAGCACACCGGGTAAATTTTAGAACCTGGTATAAACAGGAGTGGTTCTAGTGACTGAGAAGCAGCAAACACTGGTTGATCTGTTAAATAACACTAATCCCGAAGTAACAGCCGGTGATAATTTACAGCAGAAAGCGTCTGCAGAACTGGACCAGCTAAGGGAACAGGCCGGGAAATGTCACCTGTGCCAACTGCGGGAAGGCTGCAGCAGGGTGGTTTTTGGCGATGGGAACCTTCAGGCTGAGCTGATGCTGGTCGGAGAAGGACCCGGGGCTGACGAAGACCAGGCCGGTCTGCCATTTGTCGGCCGGGCCGGGCAGCTGCTTGACCGAATTCTTGCAGCTGCTGAAATAGACCGTAAGGCAGTTTACATAACCAATGTAGTCAAGTGCCGTCCACCGAAAAACCGTCTTCCCCTACAGCCCGAAGTAGATGCCTGCCTGCCTTACCTGAAAAAGCAGATTGAACTGATCAGCCCTCGCATCATCGTCTGCCTTGGTTCACTGGCCGCCAAAACCCTGATCGATAAAAATATGGCGATAACCCGCGGACGGGGGCAATGGCACAGCATTGACGGCAGACAGGTGATCGCTACATTTCATCCGGCCGCCTTGCTGCGCGATCCCTCCAGGAAGAAAGATGTCTGGGAAGATTTTCAACAGATCGTCAGATATTACCGCCAGGATGAAACTCCTGCCGGAGATCATAAGGGGAGTTGAACTGCAATGAGCAATGAGTTGGTTCTGGTTGTTGACGACGAAAAAACGCTTGTCAAGGCTTTAAGCTTTAATCTGGAAAAAGAAGGCTTTCGGGTCGAACAGGCTTACGATGGTGAAGAGGCTTTAGAAAAAGTATTCGAACTTAAACCTGATATTGTAGTGCTTGACCTGATGCTGCCCGAGGTGGATGGTTTTGAAGTTTGCCGGAGAATCCGAAAAAAACTGGATGTCCCGATTATAATGCTGACGGCGCGCAGTGAAGATATTGACAAAGTGCTCGGCCTTGAGCTGGGAGCCGACGATTACCTGACCAAACCATTTAACTCAAGAGAACTGGTAGCCAGGATTAAAGCAATTCTGCGGCGCAGCACCGTGCGTGAT
>CAZCHW010000406.1:0-1700 GCA_964498375.1 uncultured Syntrophomonadaceae bacterium
CGGGGCGTGAGCCCCCGGGAGAGTAGGTCCCCGCCAGAAAATATTTTAATCCAGGCCTTCCTTACTCAGGAAGGCCTGATTGCTTTACCAGAGGAATTGTCTTTAAATAACACCTTGCCTCATCTTCCATAAACATGATATGATGTCACAAGTTTAATAGACAGAAAAAATATATTCTGTATCGTACATGATGCTGCAGATTACAGTATATTTACGAAAATGGCCGATTAAACAGCAGGAAGGCAGGCTTAGAATGAATATATTCGGTAAAAATAAAGAATTAAAATATCCTTTACTGCAGGGCGGCATGGCGGTCCGGGTTTCTACTGCTCCGCTGGCCGGAGCTGTTGCTGCCTCAGGGGGAGTAGGAATTATTGGAGCTACCGGAATGGAAGTAGATGAGTTGAAGCGTGAAATTAAACTGGCGCGAAAGCTGGCTTTTGGTGGCCTCATCGGAGTTAATGTAATGTATGCAGCCAGTAATTTTGTCGAGCTGGTCAAAGCATCAATGCAGGAAAAAGTTGATCTGGTCATCTTTGGCGCCGGTTTCTCCAGGGAAATATTCAGCTGGGGAAGGGAAGCCGGTATTCCGGTAGTATCGATTGTATCCAGCGCCAGGCTGGCCAAAGTGGCTGAAAAGTATGGTGCTGCAGCCGTAATTGCCGAAGGATATGAGGCAGGTGGTCACTTGGGTACTGAAACCTCAGTCAATGAGATAGTGCCTGAAATTAAGAAGGCAGTATCAATCCCGGTGATTGCTGCCGGAGGATTAACCGATGCTGATGATATTACTTCGGTTTTGCAGCTCGGTGCAGATGGGGTACAGCTGGCCACTCGCTTTGTATTAAGTGATGAATGTACAGTTGATGATGCCTTCAAAAAATGTTATCTGGAAGCAAAAAAAGAAGATCTGGTGATCATCAAAAGTCCTGTCGGCTTACCGGGCCGGGCAATCAGAAATAAGTTTTCCGAAGCGCTCAGCAGAGGTCAGACAGGCCTAGAACATTGTAAGAAGTGCCTGAAAGTTTGCTCCAGGGAGTTCTGTATTCTTGAAGCCCTGGAACGAAGTCGAAAAGGTTTGATCGATCAAGGTTTAGTGTTTTCCGGGCAGAATGTCTATAAAATAAATGAAATCTTGCCAGTTAAAAAAATAGTGGAGAATCTCTCCAAAGCCTTTGTGGTGCAAGTCAGGTAATCGCAGCAATGATAGTAATACCAGGCCCGGTAGTGATACCCGGGCCTTTTCTTTTGGCAGAGCAGGATAAAAACTGATATAATAGGGCTGCTGCGTAAATTCACAGTTCAGGATGGTATAAATTATGGAATCTGCCAGACGTATTGTAGTAGTTAATGAAATTGCAAACGCTGTTACCCATGGAATTGGGGTTTTGTTGTCAATCGCCGGTCTGGTTCTATTAATTGTTTTTGCCTCGATTTACGGCGATACATTGCACGTAGTAAGTTTTAGCATATATGGGTCCACCCTGGTCCTTCTCTATCTTGCTTCGACCCTTTACCACTCTGTTCAAAAACCTGAACCGAAAAGAATCTTGAGGATTATTGATCATGCGGCAATATACATGTTAATTGCCGGGACCTATACTCCTTTTACGCTGGTTACCCTGCAGGGGCCGCGGGGCTGGACTATGTTTGGTGTAATCTGGGGGCTGGCCCTGCTTGGCATTCTTTATAAAATCTTT
>CAZCHW010000407.1:0-1696 GCA_964498375.1 uncultured Syntrophomonadaceae bacterium
CGGAATACGGGCTTGATGAAGTAGAAGTAATGTCGTTTTACCTGGAATCACTGGAACTGGCCGATAAGGCCTGGCTCTAAGGTTAATTACCGTATAAAGGAATGATTGATTGAAAGGAGTAATGCAACATGGATGATAGAGAAAAAAAAGTATACGATCTTTTTGACCAGCTGTCGATCAACTACGACCGCCACGAGCATCCCCCTGTTTACACAGTTGAAGAGGCGAACCAGTACTGGCAGGGTATTGAGGGCGCCCATGCAAAAAACCTTTTTTTGCGCAACAACAAAGGTAACAGGCATTTTCTGGTTGTTCTTGAAGAGAATAAATCTGCCGATTTAAAAGGCCTTTCTGAAAAACTGGCTGCCGGTAAACTGAGTTTTGCATCTGAACGGCGTCTGGCCGAGCATCTGGGTTTAGAGACCGGGGCAGTATCGCCCTTTGGTTTGATTAATGATGAAAAAAGAGCAGTTACCGTGGTGATTGACCGTGATTTAACCAAACAGGAAAAAGTGAATTTTCATCCCAATGTCAACACGGCAACAATCACCGTTACCTATGACGATTTTGAACAATTTCTTAAACACTGTGGGAATGAGGTTGTCCTGATTTAGGAGGGCTGAATCGTGGAAGAACTTAAAAGTATCCAGGGATTTCTGCAGCAGGTCACCGGAGCTTTTGCCGGGGTGGTCGATATTGAAATCGGAGTAATCAGCAAGGATTTGGAGGTAATTGCCGGCAGCGGATATTTCGAAAAAGAGGTTGGGGTTGTCTATGATGAAGGATGTATGACCCACCGGATTATGCATTCTTTCGATGACGATTCGATCCTTGTTGAAAACACCGGCCATGCCGTATGTTGCGCTGAATGCGATCATGCTGACTCTTGTGACGTTCTTGCTTTTTTGATGCAACCGATCACCTACAACAGCCGCAAAATTGGGACGCTATCCCTGCTTGCCCTGACCGAGCCGCACCGCCGCAAACTGGTTAATCACTACACCAAAATGCAGGATTTTCTTAATAAACTTTGTAATATCATTTCGATCAGTCTCAACGGGAAGAGAATGGAAATAAAAGTAACCAGCCTGATGAACCAGTTCCGCGATGTCATTAACTCTGTTTATGAAGGTATAATAGCGGTAAACAACCAGGGAATGATCACTAATATTAACAGGGCGGCGGAAAATATGTTAGCCCTGGATCATGGGGTTAAAAACGGCCACCATATCAAAACCCTTTTCCCCGACTTTGAACTTGAAACCATTTTGAACAAAGATCCTGATCCTGTAGATGCCCAGTATTTAAGTAAGGAAATAACCTATAACAGTTCTGCCGGAGACCGGGTCAAGCTTTTCTATAATATTACCCTGATGTATGAAGAGAACCGTGTTGCCGGAGCTGTCCTTTCTTTCCGCCTCCGTGAAGAGGTGGAAGAGATGGCAAACCGGATTGTCAAGGAGAACAAAAAGACCACATTTTCCGGGATTATCGGGGCCAGTAATGAGATCATGGAAATTAAAAAGAAAATGAAACTGATCTCAGCTACCGATTCAACGGTCCTGATCCGAGGCGAGACAGGCACCGGGAAAAGTGTTTTTGCCAGGGCGATTCATGAAGAAAGCCCGCGTCGGAAGAACCCTTTCGTGGCGATCAGCTGCGCTGCAATTCCGGCACCCTTGCTTGAATCGGAACT
>CAZCHW010000408.1:0-1684 GCA_964498375.1 uncultured Syntrophomonadaceae bacterium
CTGTTTGTCATACCAAGCGGGGCAAAAATATTATCCTGAACATGCGCTCTATAGCCATTTTCACTAAACTGTTCGATAAGCAGGCCTAAAATGTTGAAATTGGCATTTGAATAGGTGTAGCTGTTGCCCGGCTGATCGGCCAGAGGCACTGCACTCAGTGCTCTCACTTCTTCTTCAGTACTATAAATACTGCTTCGGGCCAGGGTTGATACACCGGCTTCATTGGGAATGCCGCTGGTCTGCACCAGCAGATGCCTTACTGTAATTTCGCCGGCATCATATGCCCCACCCATGGTAAACCAGGGCAGATAATCCCTGACTGAGTGGTCCAGTTCCAGCTTGCCGCTTTCAACCAGCTGCACAGCAGCCAGGGCTGTAAAAGATTTACTGATTGATCCAATGATAAACGGAGTCTGCCCGTTAACCAGCCTGTCTTCAGCCGCCCTGCCGTACCCCTGCACATAAACAGGTTCACCATTATACACAATTCCCAGGGAAAGCCCGGGGATACGAGAGATTTTCATTTCCTCTTCAATCAGGCTGTCAATCATCTCACGATCGATATTTACAGATTCAGCCCCGGCAACCGGAAACGCCGTGAATGTAATTAGTGTAATGATAAATAGGGTCAGAATCTTAGACATAAATGTTCAACTCCCAGAAATAATCTCTCTGCCAGAATCAGTACTGCCAGCCTGATCGTACTCACGTAATAATTTATGCATTTTTCCTACTGCGCAAAGACAAATAAAATCAGGCCGAGGCCCAGCAGTGCTAGAGTAACAGGGCACGGTAAAGGTAATTTCAAAGGATTAGGTTTACCGGTAAACATGAGAAAAGCATCATAAACTAGCAGAACACCCGCAACAACCAACAATATCTTTGCCAGCGCAAGCATAATAAATATTGCCTCCTTTTTAAAATTAAATAACGCCTGACAATTCTTTAGCTTCCTTGCCGGTTAAATGCTCTATGTCGATTGCAATAATCCGTGACCTTTTACACCCTTCGATCTCTTGTTGCTGCTCTTCAATCGGTCGGTCACTACAATATTTTTCAACCAGGGCAACAAACCCTTTTTGCCATTCCTCTCCTTCTGCCAACCTGGCAGTTCCAAAGGCAATGACACTGCGATAGTAAGAAGTATATTCAGCACTGACAATTTGATCCTGGTCTACTACAGCAAACGAAACCCTGTGGTTTTTGACAATTGCATCAAGTTTATGACCCTTTCCGGCACAGTGAAAGTAAATTTTATGATCTGCAAAAACATAGTTCAGCGGAACAGCATAGGGATAATCGTTGTCGCCACTGCAGGCCAGTACCCCATGAGTATTTCGCTGCAAAACAACAACTGCTTCATCCTCTGATAACTGCTGCTTTGATCTAATCATATTTCTGAACATTATATTCCCTCACTTTGCTTAAATATAAAAAGCCGGCGGATCCCAGGCCTTTGCCGGATATCGCTGGCTTTTCAAGTTACACGGAGCCGGCAAGAGGACTTGAACCCCCAACATGCTGAATACGATACTACCGCATAGTATACCTTTATCTGACTTCCAATTTCAACTGCAGTATTATCAACCATGCTTCCTTTTGCATCAGTTATAGTTGCATCACTGGAAATTTATACTGCACCCATAGGGTGAGACAAAGCACTTTATGTTTTAAGTTATAATAA
>CAZCHW010000409.1:0-1673 GCA_964498375.1 uncultured Syntrophomonadaceae bacterium
GCTCCTGCTAAAGCTTCAAAATCTGCCACTTACCTAACAACTCCTTTCAAGTTATCTTCTATATTGTTTAAGCGGCACTCAGTCCGCCGGAAAGATAACCTTCCGGCGGACTGAAGCCTTTGCTTCATAGAAGCTTGTCAAAGAAACAAGACGATTAATTATTAACCGCCCATTTTCAGCTTAGATCTTTTTTTCCGCCTTCAGTTCAGCTATTGCATCATGAATCCGTTTTTTTTCGAGCGGAAGGGTTCCTTCATGCATCTCGGCAAAAAGGGATTTAAAGAGACAATAGAGCATCAGGAACATGACAATCATGAAGGGAAAACCGCCGACAATTGAAGCGGTCTGCAGGGCGCCAAGTCCTCCGGTGAAAAGCAGGATTGCAGCAATAATAGCCTGCAGCGCTCCCCAGGTGATCCGCAAAGTAACCGGTGGGTTAGGATCGCCACCGGAGGTCAGCATTCCGTTAACATAGGTTCCTGAGTCTGAAGAGGTGATGAAGAAGATCGCCACAGAGAACATGGCAATCACAGTTAATATGCCTCCGGCCGGGAATTGCTGCAGCAGGGCGAAGAAACCTGCCGCCGAGTCTGCTGAAACAGGGTCGATCAGACCGCCACCGCCGAAGTGTTCGGTATAAAGGGCAGTTCCGCCAAAAACAGCAAACCAGACTAAACTGACCGAAACAGGAACCAGCATAACCCCAACGATGAAGTTGCGGATAGTCCGGCCACGCGAAATGCGGGCAATAAAGGTCCCCACAAATGGCGCCCAGGCGATCCACCAGGCCCAGTAGAAGACCGTCCAGGCAGCATACCAGCCTTCAGTACCCTGTCCTGCGGCATCGAGCCCGAAGGACATGTAAATGATATTTTGCAGGTAATCTCCTGTTGCATGGGTAAAAATATTCAGGATAAACAGTGTAGGTCCAATAATGAAAATCAGGAGCATCAGCAAACCGGCGATCCAGATGTTAATCCGGCTCAGCCATTTAATGCCGCGGTCAATTCCTGTTGATGAAGAGATAATAGCTGCAAGACCTATGGAGAGAACAATAATTACCCACAATGTAGGAGTACTGGGTATACCAAAGACACTTTCCAGACCTGAAGCAATCTGCATCGCTCCCAGGCCAAGTGAGGTTGCCAGGCCGAAGAGGGTGGCAAATACACCAAGAATGTTCACCAGGACGCCCCAGGGGCCTTCTATACCTTTACGGCCGAGGATTGGCTCCAGACAGGAGCTGAGAAGCATCGGTAAACCTTTCCGGTATGAAAAATAAGCCAGCGAACCTGCCACTACAGCATAAATTGCCCAGGGGTGGAATCCCCAGTGGAAAAATGCGTAGCGCATGGCCACATGAACAGTTTCAGCTGTATAAGCTTCGCCGAAAGGTGGCCACATGTAGTGCCAGATCGGCTCGGAAACACCCCAGAAAAGCAGGCCGATACCCATCCCGCAGCTGAAGAGCATGGCAAACCAGGCTTCATTTTTGTAAGCCGGTTTTTCATCATCTTCACCCAGCTTGATTTCGCCAACCGGGCTAAGCAGTAAAAATATAACCAAAAATAAAAAATCTTCATATAAATTACTTCAGAATTCTGCAATAAAGAAATGAATCTCTCATCCGGTCACCGGTCAGCGGATCGGTGACGTCAAGGCTGTCGAGATAT
>CAZCHW010000410.1:0-1636 GCA_964498375.1 uncultured Syntrophomonadaceae bacterium
CTTCGTCTTTTGCTGAATATAGATTCCATCATAATCCTCCTGCCACTAGTACACAGGCTCTGGGCTAACCCCACTACCGCTGCCTGACAAATATTTAATAAATTAATTTTCCGGAACATTCCAGGTTAAAGTATTCTTGGGGTCACCACTATCAATGCCTTAACCAGCTTACTGGTCAGGTTGGCCCAATTATGTGGCACTGTAGAGGGAATGTGGATTGAATCTCCAGGATTCATTTCATATTCCTTATCCTCTACAAGAAAGGTCAGCACCCCTTCCAGGACATAAATAAATTCTTCGCCCTGGTGCAGGTATGGTAAAATCTTTTCCTTTGATTCTCCGGGTAAAAGCAATACAATCATGGGATCAATGGTTCGCTCTTCAAAATCACCGGCGAGACTGAAATAAACGAAGTTCGAATCATCAATCCTGAATGCTTCCTGTTCATAACTTCGTAATACCTTTCTTTTACCGCCCTTGTTCCATGAATTGAGAAAATAGGTAATATCAACCTCGAGGGCATCAGCAATGCTCTGCAGCGAAGCTAGGCCAGCTGAGGTTAAACCTCTTTCAATCAGGGAGAGAAAACCTATGGACAATTTGGTTTTCTCACTTAAATCTTTGAGTTTCAAACCCTTGGAAGTTCGGATCTCTTTAATTTTTCTACCCAGTTTTTCATTCATCAGACCGCCCCTTTTCTTTTCTATGATACCAGCCCTGTCGTCTTACTTTTAAGCGCATGCCCAGTGTATGCATGATAAATGATAGAATTATTTTCTTTCGCTCGACTAACTGATCTATTGACAAACCCGGTCCATGCCCACCGCTTACGGACCGGAACAGTACTGGCTGGTCAGCAGTTGTGTTGTTTTGCAGCAAAGCTGCCATCTTTCGGCTATTCCAGACTTGGCAACGGATATCACTGTACCCAGATAAAAAGAGGGCAGCCGGATAACTCGTATTCGGCCTGACATTATGAACGGGTGAATAGTTTAACAAAACCGGGAGCATTTCAGGATCGGCAGGATCACCGTACTCATCTGTATATGATTGCATGTAGGGATCTCTGACTGCCCTGATCAGGTCAGTCAGCGGAACTTCAGCTACAGCTGCGGCAAACAGATCGGGGCGCTGGGTTAGAGCAACTGCGATCAGCAAACCCCCGTTGCTGGCCCCGGCAATCGCCAGTTTAGTAGGTTTGGTATAACCTTTTCTGATCAGGTACTCGGCGGCAGCATAAAAATCATCAAAGGTAGTCTGTTTTTTCCTCCGCCGTCCGCCAAACCACCATTTACGGCCAAATTCGCATCCTCCCCTGATGCCTGGGTAGGCACAGATTCCTCCGGATTCAATAAAAGGCAGGACGAAATTACGGGGCCGGGCCACGTAGCAGGGTGAGACAATAAAATTCCAGCCGCCATACCCATATAATATCAGCTCTGCTGGCTCAGACAGATCAAGATCCTTTCTATGCAGCAGATAAAGTGGTATTTTTACACCGTCCCGGGCAGGATAGTAACGCTGGCTCACTTTAATGTGAGAAAGATCCAGTTCCGGTGGCGGACTAACCGGTTCCAGCCGGTCAGCAGCCAGGTCGTAGGAATATAACCTTGCTGGTTCTGTAAAAGTTTCATAG
>CAZCHW010000411.1:0-1629 GCA_964498375.1 uncultured Syntrophomonadaceae bacterium
GTGACACTGCTATAACGACAAAGAGGGTGCCGACAAAGGGCAGATAAGGCCCCGGTTCCTGGCGGCTGACCTCTTTGATCTGGCTGTTCATTGCACTAACCAACACTTCCAGCAGGTTTTGCCAGCTGGAAAGTGGCCCCTCGCTGCTCAACTTTCGGGTTACCAGCCATGAGCCGAAGGTCAGAAGAATAATAATTACCCAGGTAAAAAGGATTGTTGCATTGATTGTAAACCAGCCGGACTGAAAAATAATTATTTCATCAGGATTAATGGTCATCTTGAGTTCCCACCCCCTTGTGCTCAAACGGCTTCAGTTTATAAGCAAGTATTGTCCGCACAATGATAAAACCGGCCAGGGCAAAGAGCAGATATGCCCAGCCGCAAAGAAGCAGCAGGTAGAATCCGGCGAGAACAGCAGCAGTGCGAACAAGAAAACTGGCCAGAGTAATCAGGTACGGCCGGTTACTGCCTGTGATTTTTTGCACTGTCCACCAGAGGCCGCCGAAGAAAAAGGCACCAAGCAAACCGCCGGCTAATAATGAGAGCAAATATTCCAGCCAGATCATAATTTACTCATCTCGCTTATCATCTTGATCGTAATCATCCAAACGGCTCTCCCTGTTAATCCAGTACCAGGCATTTAAACAGCCGATAATCAGGCCAATAAAGAGTAACATTAACGTCCATGAATATGAACTTGGCCAGTTTCGATCAATCCAAACACCCAGGGCTACGCCAATCAGGGTTGGAATGGCAACCGTCCAACCGACCATGCCAAACAATCCTAAACCGAACCAAACCCCGCGATCGCCCTCACGGCGGGCCTTTAAACGACGGGCCGCTTTTTTACCGACTGTACCCGGTAAGTTGTTTTGCTCACCCGACTTGTGATCATTTCGATCAGCAGCACACATTAACGTTCCCCTCCCAGGCGGGTAAAGCGGCGCAGGGTATCAGCTTCAAGGCGGGCCATTACTGTACGCGCTTTCTTTTCGCTCTCGCCTAATATTTTAAGTTCATTTTGTACCAGATCTTCCAGCTCTCCCAAATCATCGCCAGACACAGCCCGTGAAGCTGAAACATAAACCTGACTGCCCTGCTTGACTAAAATTCCTTCGTCAAGTGCAAGATAGTGCTCGCGGCCTTCGCGCTCCTGGTAGATAAAAATGCCCGGAACCAGGGCAGACACAAAATCAACGTGGCGAGGAAGCAGGGTAAAATGTCCGTTTTCAGCTTCCGCAGAAATTTTCTTTACTTCCGCAGACAGTTCAACCCCGGCAGGAAGTAAAATTTTTAGTTGCATCATATAACTCTCCACCTGACAGTCCGGGATATACTACTGATCATTCAGCTCGCTAATTTTTCCGAGCATGTATAGATCTCCTTCAGAACGTTCGGCAAATTGGTCGTTTAAAATTCTTTCGCACCCATCTATCGCATCCTCAAGATCGACGACCCGTCCTTCCATGCCGGTAAATTGTTCCGTAGTGACAAAGGGTTGGGTTAAAAAACGTTCCAATCGCCTGGCCCGGTTAACCACGCGGCGGTCGTCCTGTGACAATTCTTCCAGACCAAGCATCGCAATAATATCTTTAAGCTCTTCATATTCGGCCAGGGTGCGTCGCACCT
>CAZCHW010000412.1:0-1626 GCA_964498375.1 uncultured Syntrophomonadaceae bacterium
GCGAAAAACGGAAAGATAAAAATATATTGTTATTTGAATATTACGCCCAACATAACGAATAGTCAAGAAGATCGAAACAGCATTAAATGCTTTATAACAGAGGCAGCTAACTTCCCAGGAACAACTGCTTTTCGTAATGTTCCATGGAATACGCCTTTTTATGAAAAAATGGGTTTCCGGCGGCTGCAGGAATCTGCATAGTTCCCGCCAGGGCAAATAAAAAATTGCCTACCCCCCCGGCAGAGCGCTTCTACATCACACTTTCCTTGAAACTCCAATTAGCGGGTGAAACTAAAAAAGCGCTATATATACTAAGTATTGCTGCCAGTTGAAATATTTTCGTTTGTGTCGAAGAAATCTGCTTCCAGCGCACTAAGGTAGCGCGTTGGAACCCCGGCAAAATATAGCTCAACTCCGCATGCTGCCGGGGGAGCAGGCCAGATAACCACCTGGTCCTGCAGGTTGTGAGGAATCACCTTTTAATCATTTCAACATCAGACATTACTCTTTGCCCCTTAAGCCAGACCGATTGTCAAACCAATTATAGCAATTTAAAATAACTTAATCAGGCTTGATAAGAATAAGTCACTGTTCTTTATAGCAGGGTGATGATAATGATCGACCTTGATCTGTCCTGTCCCAAGCTGAATCGCTTCATGGGGGCACCACTGTAAACAGGCAAAACAGCTTAAGCAGTTTTTGCCCCAGTTTGGCTGTTTATTCTTTAAAGATATATTTCTAACAGGACATACTTTAGCGCAGGTGCCGCAACCCTGGCATTTTTCATTGACCTGAAAGGCCAGTGCATCCCATCCGTGCCTGGCCACATAGAGCAGCATCGGGATCACCGGTTTAACCACCTTGAAGAAGAGTCCCCGTAAAAAGAATGCCGATAGCCAGGTTTCCCTGTCAACGGGTTTTGTCCCATAAGTATTTATTACCTGGGCAATTTTACTGATCCGGTTAGGTGCATTGTCAAGCATTCGATTGTGATCTCTATCTGAAAAACTAGTGTTACCCACAGCATTATGAGGCATCATTATTGCAAAACCGGCGTGTAATGTAACCCCCCGTGCTGCCAGTTGGTCCTGTAGTTTTACCAGGCATTTTAAGGGGCTAATGCCATATGTGCACAAAGCAAAGAGGTATTTACCTTCCAGCCCTTCAAACTTTAAGATAAAATCTTCTATTATGGCCGGAGCTTTAAAATCATACACAGGAAAAACCAGCCCAATTACCTCAGCATTACTACTTATGTTTTTAGCATTAATCAAGGGAGCAAGCGGTTTTAGTTCAGCGTCGGTTTGAAGGGCAAGTTCTCTGGCCAGGGCCAGGGAATTACCTGTTCCCGAAAACCAGTAAATCTCTTTACTGCCCAAAATGTATACCTCCTCAGCAGGCGGTAAACTCACCAGAAAGATTTCGGCAGCACATATCAATTACCTTTTTATCGATGACCTGTAAAATAAGCAACTTAATGTCTGCTACTTTTAAATTTGCCCTTAGAGTGACTATCATACTTGATAAAAGTATAACTATATATTTAGTATTGACATACTAAAAAAATGTATTATATAATGAATTCGGCAAAATCATTTAATGAGGAGCTTTAATTTGGACATAAAG
>CAZCHW010000413.1:0-1605 GCA_964498375.1 uncultured Syntrophomonadaceae bacterium
CCAAGATAGTAATCTGGTGTGAGTCCAGCGACATGGTGGTGATTACTCCTAAAGCGGCATAGAAGTTGACAAAAAAACTAAGCAGTAAAGCGATGGTTGCTTCGCCCGGTAATCCGAAAAGGGCCATTGCCGGAGTAAAATAACCTGCTATGATTTCGACCAGGCCGTAATAATCAAGCAGGGCAACCAGGCAGGAAACCGGAACAATAATTTTTGTTAACAACCATAACAGTTCAGCGCTTTTCAATAAACCTCGTCTAACTGGTTCAAACAGTGTGGTCATTTGCAGGGAACCTTCTTTATCTGTTAGTGTTGTTCAAATATGTTTATTCAGAACCAAGGACCATGTGCATCTGCATGAACCGCATCATATCGGTTCGGCTCAATAGTCCGACCAGTTCGCCATCTTTCATGACCAGGGCTCTTCCGGTGTTTTGAGCAGCCATTTTCATCATTACTTCTGCAGCATCAGTTTTTGGATCTAAAACCATCGTTTCTTTTAATGGAGTTAAAATTCGGGAGACTCTGGTTTCTCCCCATTTTTCCCGGGGAACTGCCTTCATGTTTTGCAGGGTAACGAGGCCGTGTGTGGTCGAGCCATATACAACCGGAAAGGCACCAAACTTGAAATGCAAGAAATGTTCAGCCAGCTCTTCAAGGTTAAGGTCGGGAGATACGGTTTGCAGGGTGGTACTCATTAGCCGGCCAACTTTGATCCCAGAAAAGGTATTTTTAAAGACGAGCTGCGAATAGCTTGATTGCCCGGCCTGGTTAATCATCCAACCAAGAAAGATCAGCCACAGCCCCCATAAGTTGCCCTGAAAAAATATTTGCAGGAAGCCAAGTCCCATGGCCAGGTAAGCAAAAAAACTGCCCAATCCTACAGCAATGCGGGTGGCCTTGAGCATATTTTTATTAAAGTGCCAGACCAGAGAGCGAAAAATACGCCCTCCGTCAAGTGGAAAGGCAGGGATCAGATTAAAAAGAGCCATCATTAAATTAAGCTGAGCGACTAAAAAAATGGCTTCACTTAAAATATTTCCTCCAGGGATGATCAGGTAATATATCGAGCCAAAAATCAGGGCAAGCAGAAAACTGGTCAGTGGGCCGGCAACTGTTACTTTAAACTCTGTGGAAGGGTTAGCAGGTTCAGCTTCCATCTGGGCTACTCCGCCGAAAATGAAGAGAGTTATTCTCTTAATTGGTATCCCTTCTTTTATTGCTACAATTGAGTGGCCGAACTCATGAACAAGCACTGAGGCAAACAGAAGCAGGGTGGTTAAGATTCCCGCAGCCCAGTAGAAGGCAGGGTGTAACCCTGCTGCTACAGAGGGAAAATAGCTCTGCCCCAGGGTGAGGCTGAAAAGGAAGAAGACTAAAAACCAACTGGCATTTATTTCAACTGGAATGCCTTTAATTTGGATCAACCGCAATGAACTGTTCATGATTATATCTTCTCCTTTTACATTATTGATTAATTATAGCACAGGCCTATCTTCAGTAAATGCAACTTTAGGAAGGGTGACATGGCTGATATGATAGAATTAAAAAGTACCTGATCGGGCCTGAATATTTTGAAAGGATTGATGCTGCAATGACTCCCCG
>CAZCHW010000414.1:0-1605 GCA_964498375.1 uncultured Syntrophomonadaceae bacterium
TTTGCAAAAGGTTGGAAGGCGCTTCCGCCTCCCTCAAAAAACTTACCAAAGAACTCAATATATTGTAAACGGCTGGTGTGCACATAAGAGCCCAGGGTGCTGATTACAATGTTAAAGAGATGCCCGCCAAACAGGACAACAACCATGATGATCGAGCCAACAACAGTTCCGGCAATCATCCCACCCATGGAATTGATAGCCGAGGCGATGACTCCTGTGGCCAAACCCAGGGCCAGCAGACGGGAATAAGATAAAATATCACTCAGGTACCCGGTAATGTTATATAAACTGACCATTCCGCTCAGCAGCTTCTTAACTACACCCTGCTGTGAACGTCCCTGGGTAAGAATCAAACCGGCTCCCCCGGCCAGGGCTAACCACTTGCCGATCACTGCCAGCTCGGGCAGGAGCAGCATAATCAGGCCGTTTAGAAAAATAAACCACATACCCTGGTCAAAAAGGGCACTCAGGGGATGGCCTGCCTTAATATTCCGGTAAGCCTGCAAAGCCATGCCAAAATAAATGTGAACCAGACCAATGCCAAAGCAATAAAACAACATGCGCATCGGATCTTCCAGGGGATCAAACCATAGAGCTGGCAGCTTGATCAGATCACCGAAGTAACTGCCCAGTAAAATACCAAATACCACCGATGATATTCCGCCATAGAAAAGCAGGTTTAGAAGTTGCTTGCCCATTCCTCCAAGCTTGAGCTTGCGCATGACGACCAATGAAATCGCAGCGAGCACCAGGCCGTAGCCGGCATCTGAGAGGCAAATACCAAAAAAGATAAAGAAAAAGGGTGCCAGGTATGGAGTCGGATCAAGCTCGCTTTTCCTTGGGGTACTGTATAGCTTCGTTACTACTTCATATGCTTCTGCAGGACCCTGGTTGTGCAACAGAACCGGCACTGCCTCGCCGGGCAGGGGGTTGCGGACTGCCAGAACAGCAGTTTCTGTCTTTGCAGTAAGTTGCTGCTCCAGGTCTGCAGCTACAGGTTCGGGAACCCAGCCTTCCAGAAGAAAGCTGTTTTCAGTGCGGGCCAGTTTGTGGATAGCATCCTGCTTTTTGTATTCATTGTCAAGATAATCAAAACAGCTCATCAACAGGGTCCGTTGTTCCAGCATAGCTTCTATATCAGCCAGCAAGGCGGTACGCTCTGCTTCCAGCTCTTCCAGCCGCTGATTAGCCAATAAAATATTTTCAGAAGCTGTCCCGGTGAGATTTGGAAACTCAATCGAAGTTACCGCATTATCCTTGAAAAGCTCACTTAACTCTTCATGCTCGGCCAGCAGGCCGGCCATAAAAAAGTATACCTGTTCATTGTCAGCTGAAACCTTTTCCAGATGGTAATGAAAACCGCTTTTTTCAAGATGTTCGTTGAGATCCTCAAAATGATCGTTCGCCACTGCTCCAAGAAAATAACGGGCAAACGGACCACTTCCGATATATTCAAGAGGCAGGTCAAGCTCTTTCCAGGAGTTGAGCTCTGCGATCATATTCTGATAGCGGGTCTCTTCATTACGCAGGCGAGCCAGGTCTTCTTCCGCCGAACGGCAGGTTTCGTATACTTCTTTTACCTGAGCGGAGCGTTCAATATACCCG
>CAZCHW010000415.1:0-1598 GCA_964498375.1 uncultured Syntrophomonadaceae bacterium
CTGAAGCTTACGGACCTTCAGGTGAGGAAGAGGAAGTAAGGGATCTGATCAAAGAGCTTGCCGGTAAACGGGCTGATCACTTACTTGAAGATCCCCAGGGTAACCTCTGCCTGATTATACCGGGAGATGGCCCGAAAATTATGGTTGCTGCGCATATGGATGAAATTGGGGTAATAGTAACAGATCATGATGACCGGGGATTCTTGCGCATTGCGCCAATCGGTGGTATATCGCCCCGCTACCTGGTAGGCCAGCGCTTAAGGTTTAAGAGTGGTTTGATTGGTACTGTCTACCATGAAAAACTAAAGAACTGGAATGAATTGGACTGGCCCAAGATTTATCTTGATCTAGGTTTCAAATCGGGAGATCAGGCGCGCAGTGCTGTCCGCATCGGTGATCTGGCATGTTTAGCTCAATCATTTATTAATCACTCCGGGCAGAGGCTGATTGCCAAAGCAATGGACAACCGTGCCGGTTGTGCAGTGCTCCTTGAATTAATTAAACGTTTACCGGAGCAATTACCTCAGAAAACCTGCTTTCTTTTTACTGTTCAGGAAGAGCTCGGCTTGCGGGGTGCAAAAACTGCTGCTTACCGCTTTGAACCAGATTACGGGCTTGCAGTTGATGTGACCCTGGTCGGAGATACACCTGAAGCGCCGACGATGGCTGTATCGCTAGGTAAAGGCCCTGCTATTAAGGTTAAAGACAACTCATTGCTGTGCCATCCCCTGGTTAGAGATTTGTTAATTGACACAGCAGCAGAACTTCAGATTTCTTACCAGCTGGAAGTACTGACCCGTGGAGGAACTGATGCCGGTGCCATCCATTTGAGCCGGGCCGGGGTTCCCTCAGGTGCAGTATCAATTCCATGCCGCTATGTTCATACCCCCTCTGAAATGATCGATTACGGCGATCTCCTCGCTGCTGTAGATTTATTGGAAGGTGCGCTGCTGAAAACCTGGCCTCAAAAGGAGGAAAGTAACTGGTGAGTCGGGAGAATGCCGAAACCAGGGAGCTGATTTTCCTTAATGCATTAAACAGTATCTCGATCTTCGGAGCTCGCCGGTTGACTGCGCTGATCAATCATTTTGGTTCTGCTGTGGCAGCCTGGGAGGCTGATCCGGAAGATTACAGCCAGGTAATTGAGCTGGCCGACAAGTTAGAACTGGTTAAAACTGAAAAAAAACAGATCGACCCTGAACAAGAGTGGAACAAAATGGTCAGTCTGGATATTAAGTGTATAACCCCACTAAGCCGAGAGTATCCTGCCCTGTTAAAACAAACGCCTTTTCCTTCCCCAATATTGTATTACCGCGGAAGTATGGCTCAAATCAATCAGCCGGCTGTTGCAATTGTCGGTAGCAGACGCTGCACTTTTTATGGCAAGGAGGTATCCGGTCGACTGGCTGCCGATTTGGCAGCTGCAGGGGTTGGGGTTGTAAGCGGAATGGCTTTAGGGGTTGACACTGCTGCTCATTTAGGTGCTCTTGACAACAACGGTTATACCGTTGCAGTATTGGGCTGCGGTTTATCCCGCTGCTACCCACCGCGTAACAAAAAGCTGATGGAACAAATTGCATCAACCGGGGCGGTTGTCA
>CAZCHW010000416.1:0-1560 GCA_964498375.1 uncultured Syntrophomonadaceae bacterium
CTAATTAAGAAAATCAAAGGTCTTGATATGGAGCCTAAGGTTTCTGGGAACTGATTAAACTTATACCAGAATAGTCTTAAAGTATTTCAAGCATTAATTCTGCAGGGGATAGTGGTCAAAGCCTTTTTCACAGGGAGGCCCTTCACTGGCCAGCATCATTTTTTCCTCGGGGATAAAGATTAGGGCGGCCTGGGTTACCGAGTCTGATTCTCCTTCTACGATATGACGACAGATACTAAGAGGATAGTTCGCATGGTCACATAATATCTGTTTACAGTAATCCAGATCAATCTGACCGAACCTGTTTTCCAGAAGCTGTTTCATCCTGCCACTGCGTATATAGGTGTTTGAGCTTCTTATTGCCGGTTTGATCTGGTATTCGCGAAGCAGCCTGTCTTCGTAATGGTTAGCATGGGCATGTGCTGCCGTGATATAGGTTATTTCTTCCCGGCATCCTGTAGCTTCAATATTAAAGCCCCCGAATTGGTTGGCAACAATATAATTAAAACCACTGGCCCGTGGTGTGTTAAGCAGTGTATGAATTGCATCATTTAAGTTTTTGCCGGCCAGTACTTTACGGATCAGCAGGGTTACAGGTACGCCGGTATTTTCATCATTTGCTTTTACTGTGCTCCAAATTAACGTTAAGCCGTGTTCATTTATCCCGGCGCCACCCACTATGCCTGGATGTGTCAGCAAAATTACAGCTGGAGGTTTGTTGCTCCCGGATGGTTTAAGGCGGGTTATAACCGGGTAAAAGTAGTGGTCCATATCCCAACCCTGGCCTAGATAGGTCCGCCCATCTTTTGTAGCCCTTCCCGTGCCCAGAAAGAGGGTGCAGCCGTTGACCTGATCTTTGGTTTCGTTGTAATATGCCATCTCGTCATAGCAGTTCATAAAAAAAACTTTTTCAAAAGTAAGTCCTGCGCCTTCAGCAATACCTTCAATTTCCTCAATCAACTCGGGAGCATGCTTTTGAGTGCTTTCGAGGTAACGGGCAGTGAAACCCAATATACTGCGCTCGTTTGAAGATGGCGAATAATCCGTGTAGTACTGCAGCAGGGTAGAATACTGTACATGTATATCCTGCCTGAGAGCCTCTCCGTGCTGCAACCCAATTTCTTTTGGTGTTCCGGAAAAATCATGGCACTTTATCATCTACTTTTTACTCCTTTTGAATCGGATTTTATCTGAAATGTTTACCATCCTTGTAGGCCATTTTAATATTCACAAGCAGTATTTAAGCTTAGCGTAAAGCGCTCCCCCGCTAAATTATCCTTTTATTATATTACCACTCTTTGTTGTTTCAGCGATCAGAAATTATACAGGTAGTAAGGCATGGTGGCAAACATATAGTGGCGGTTCTCTTGTTTTATGCATATTTTAACTAGAATAAACAGGAGAATTATTCAAAGGGCATAAAAGGATTGCCAAACCCTCCAGTCCCTTGGGCACGCGATTAATTTGGTTACTGCTATTGTTTATGTCTTAAGAAAAGCATATAGTGTTGATCAGGTCAAAGATTATAAGATTACCCGGTAGAATGTCATAGCCTGTATG
>CAZCHW010000417.1:0-1316 GCA_964498375.1 uncultured Syntrophomonadaceae bacterium
AATTCACTAAATTCTTGAAAGAGTCCCCGATTGGCTTGGTACACTTTCTCATAAAATCGGTAGAGTTGATCATATAAAGCATTATAGTCAGGGTTCGGTTGAAGAATATTTAGCTGGTTCAAATGGTTTTGAGAAATTTCATCTAAACGCTTAATCTGCCCTAAAGCTTTTATTGCCAAAAAAAATGCTCCCCGGCAAGGTGCCGAAGGAAATTCGCTCAGTTGTAAAGGGATTCCTAAAACATGGGAGAGAATACGACTTCCCTTCGGAGATATACCAAAGCCACCATTGACAACAACTTGCCTGGGATCTCCAATGATATCTTTTAAAAGCTCGTAAATCGAACGAATACGGAAAGCAATTCCCTCATAAGCTGATTGCATTAAAGCCTCTTTAGTATGGAAATATGAAAGGCCAAAAAGGATCCCACGGGCTTGGGCGTTCCAGCTCGGGCTTCGTTCGCCAGTTAAAAAGGGAAGAAATAAAGGTCGAGGACGCTGGGGATCAATCTCCCATTGATTATTATCGTTTAAAAGATCATTCATCCAAGAATAGACAATCCCGCCATTGTTGATTGCTCCTCCCCCTACCCAGATATCATCAGCAAGATAATAGCACCAGCTTCGTTGGTTGGGATCAAAAACCGGTTGATGGTCACACATTCGGACTGCTCCTGAAGAACCAACCGTAATCACCATCTCTCGCTGATGAAACATCCCCTCTCCTAAGTTGGCAAAAGGACCGTCTCCTCCTCCCCAAACGACTGGAATACCAGGGAGAAGACCGGTATCATGGGTAAAAGGACTGACCTGCAATGGAAGGCGATGATCCGGTTCGCAAAGGGGTAGGAATTGGTTTAAAGAAACCTGAGCGCTGGAGAGAATCTCCTTATCCCAACACTTACCAGTAAGATTGAGAAGGCCGGTTCCCGAAGCAGTGGAATAATCACAAAACCACTCCCCGGTGATTTTCCCCAAAAACCAATCTTTTATAGTAGCTATTTTCCAAGCCGACTGTAGTAAAGATGGATAGTGTTTTCGAAACCAGATAAGACGGGGAAGGGTGTAAATGGTATGAAGAGGAACACCGTTGCGAAAGTAGAACCGCTTTTCTTGGTATTCTTGATTGAGAAATTTCAACTCTTCTTGACAGCGAGTATCCATCCAGTTTAAAAGAGGGTAGAGAGGTTCCCCGTCTTCATCGAGAAGCAAAGTACTATGAAGCATGGTATCACAAGCCAGGGCGATGACTCGAGAAGGAGAGCGCTTGGACAATACTGCTTTCACCGACTGAACAATGCCTGAATAAATAGCTGA
>CAZCHW010000418.1:0-1300 GCA_964498375.1 uncultured Syntrophomonadaceae bacterium
GATGATTTTCACTCCTAACCCTTACTCATCTCCTCTTATACCAATAGCATGAGCTGGAAACAAATATAAACAATTAAATTTAATAAGCAAAAAAAAACATTGAAAAAATCAGATAATATCTTGACTCTTTTGATAAAATATTGCTTATATTTGATAATACCCTCTCCGGATAACATCCTGACCATGATCGCAGAATTAGAAAAAATTGAATATAACGACGGAGGCGGCTTTCAGGCTTCCTTCATCTCAGATTCAGGAGGCTTCTGGCACTTCCATCCTGAATACGAACTGGTATTGAATATGAAAAGCAATGGCTCCAGGATAATAGGCGACAGCGTTGAATTATTTGACCATTACGACATGACGCTGGTGGCAGGAAATGTACCGCATTGCTGGAATTATTACAGGAGCCAGGAGTCTCTTCCTGAAAAACACGGAATTATGGTCCATTTCAGCCTTTCATCGCTCGGAGAGCCTTTCCTCTCCCAGTATGAGATGCACGCCGTCAGGGAGCTTCTTAAGGATGCTGAAATGGGGATCGCTTTTTCCCTTGAGGATGCACGTGAGGCTGAAAAGCATCTCATGAATATGGTCGAAAGCAAGGGGATCGATAAAATGATAGAGTTCTTCTGCGTTCTGAGGATATTATGTAACTCCGGAAAAAGAGCTCTTCTCAGCTCGGGCAACTACAGGCAGAATTTCGATGAGAAGGGAAATAAAAGAATGAATAATGTCTATAATTATATCAGAGAAAACTATTCCGGGCCCATTACACTGGAAACGGTTTCCGGGATTGCCAGAATGAGTCCTTTCGCGTTCAGCAGGTACTTCAAGAAGAACAGCGGTGCAGGCTTTGTCGAATACCTCAACAGGGTCCGTACAAATAAAGCATGCTACCTGCTCAGGGAGACTGACAGCCATATTAACGGTATCGCTTCCGAGTGCGGTTTCACAAGTATTTCAAACTTCAATAAACAATTCCGTAAGACCGAGGGACTTTCCCCCCGTGAATACCGGGCACAATACCGGTGAGACTTCTGACCAGCCTGGCTCAGAAAATAATTAATATCATTCGGTTCCTGTATGCCGTTCTGTTTGACAAAATTGAAAAATAGATTAATTTTGCACCCTGCAAACGGTTCCGTAGCTCAGTTGGATAGAGCATTCCGCTTAGCGGAAGTGGTCCCGCGTTCATTTATTTACTTTTTGTGTTATTTGGTTCCGTAGCTCAGTTGGATAGAGCAACAGCCTTCTAAGCTGTGGGTCGCGCGTTCGAGTCGCGCCGGAATCACAAGATAAT
>CAZCHW010000419.1:0-1012 GCA_964498375.1 uncultured Syntrophomonadaceae bacterium
ATATAAGAACCTGCGCGATCGCGGCGTAGAACTTCAGGTAGGGTGATAGCATGACAGTTTACATAGGATCTCTCAGTTTCACAGTTTATCCGAAGAAATATAAACACCCATACAGAACCAAAGTGGTCGAGCCGATCGAGGTCATAAACATTGCACCCGACGGATCGGCGTATCACTACTGCGATGGCACAGTGAAGAGATACAAGATACCGCTATACTTCACTGAGTCAGACAGAACCACGCTGGAATCATACAGGCAGACTGCGGCAACTCTGAAGATAGACTCTGAGTCTGTCGTGAATGTGAAACTGATCGGCACGTATGAGTACAAAGAAAAGTGGATCAAGGGCGTGGCGATGTATGAGGAAACTCTTGAGTTTCTGGAGGTGGCCACATGAGCTTTCAGGTCAAACTCAATAGTGTGGACATATCGGCCCGGATAGTCTCCGGGCCTACCATCCACAAGAATGACGTTCTGCATGGAAAGATCTCACCGAATGAGTGTTCTTTCGACATAGACAATACGAATCTGGCTTACACTGTCTCGAACCTCGACATTGAAGGGCAGCTCGTGGAAGTTTGGGTAAATTCAATTAAGCAGTTCACAGGCTACGCAGAAAAGCCAACTCTCACGAGAAATGGCAGGACTGTTCATGTGCAGGCGTTTGACAAAATGAAACAACTTCAAAAGCTCAAGTGTCAGGACAAAATGTTCATCGGTTCGACGGCCGATGCAATACTGACCTGGCTCGTGGAGACTTGCGGTGGGATAGGCTTAGGCAGCCGCAATCTTGACAGTATAGTTGTTGCTAGTGGAGTTGGCACGACTCAGGCAATCGTGGGTTACGCACTCTACTCAATCAAAGATAAGCTCACGGATAAACTTCAAGAGATCGTCGATTCGTGCGGCGGGTCTATGTGGTTCGACGAGTCGGGGGTCCTCCAATTTCGGGCAGGGTTCGCGGCCACCTGGTCAACTTCCACGGTTGGCACGATCACAGTCTCAAAGTTG